>NZ_JBSGUP010000128.1:0-15777 GCF_053607985.1 Streptomyces sp. NPDC055078 | reverse complement strand
CTGACCTGCGGAAACACGGCACCGCGATGAAATGGTCGGTGGCGCCCCCGGCAGGACTCGAACCTGCGGCCAAGCGCTTAGAAGGCGCCTGCTCTATCCACTGAGCTACGGGGGCCGGATGGTGGCCGCGGCAACCGGAGCCCGCCGGTCCGTGACCTTGCCGGGGACAAGGATAGGGCTCCCAGCGCCTTGACCCCGTTGCTTCGCCTGCGTGGCACGATGTGGAGGTTCGGTGAAGCGAACCGATAATCGCAGGCAGGTGCGATTCCTGCATCGCTTTTCGCGCCCCGAGTCCCGGGTGTTGTGCACTCGTTATGCCTGCGCCCCACTCATCCCGTGTGTCCCATGTGTCCGATCGGCGCGCAGGGGTGGCCATACGCTTCAAAAAGGCGCCAAAGTTAGGCATTCTTCGCATGTGGTGACCTTGGATGCACGGCCTCAGCTGATCGACGCACTAACCGCCCTGCGCGACCGTGTCGCCGCCGTGCGTCTCCCTCTGCCGCTGCCCGGCGCTCCGCGCGCCCGGCAGACGCGCGTCGAGCTGCTCGCTCAGCTCGACGACTATCTGGTGCCCCGGCTCAAGGCCCCGGCCGCCCCGCTGCTCGCGGTCGTGGGCGGGTCGACCGGGGCCGGGAAGTCGACGCTGGTCAATTCGCTGGTGGGGCGGCGGGTCAGTGAGGCGGGGGTGCTGCGGCCCACCACCCGGACGCCCGTGCTCGTATGCCACCCCGACGATCACCACTGGTTCTCGGGGATGCGGGTGCTGCCGCAGCTCACCCGCGTATGGCTGCCGCAGCAGGAGGAGTCCGACGGTGAGCGGGGCGAGGGATACGACGAGGACGCGGCGGACGCTGAGGGCGCCGGCGGGGGCGCGGGGTGTCTGCGGATCGAGAAGGCGTCGACGCTGCCCCGGGGGCTGGCGCTGCTCGACGCCCCCGACATCGACTCGCTCGTGGTGGAGAACCGGCTGCTCGCCGCCGAGCTGATCTGCGCCGCCGACGTCTGGGTGATGGTGACGACCGCGTCCCGGTACGCCGATGCCGTGCCGTGGCATCTGCTGCGTACCGCCAAGGAGTACGACGCGACGCTGGTCACCGTGCTGGACCGGGTGCCCCATCAGGTGATCGCGGAGGTGTCCCGGCAGTACGCGGCCCTGCTGACCAAGGCCGGACTCGGCGAGGTGCCCCGGTTCACCATCCCCGAGCTGCCCGAGTCCGCGGGCGGCGGCAGCGGGCTGCTGCCCACCACCGCCGTGGCACCGCTGTTCACCTGGCTCGCCCACCGGGTGCAGGACCCGGCCGCCCGGCAGCAGTCCCTGGGGCGGACCGCGACCGGGGTGATCGACTCGCTCAGCGCGCGGATGCCGGAGCTGGCCGCGGCCGTGGCCGGGCAGTACGCCGCGGCCGTACGGCTCATGGGGGTCGTCGAGGACGCGTACGACCAGGAGCGCGAACGGGTGAACCGGCAGCTCAAGGCGGGTGCGGTGCTCGCCGGGGACGCGCGGACGCGATGGCGGGGATTTCCGCGCGACAGTTCGGCGGGTGAGCTGCTGGACTCCCTGGTCGGCAGCCTGGGCGCGCTGGTGCAGTGCGCTGTCGCCGCCGCCGACGAACACGTTCAGGAGGCATGGCGCCGGGAGCCGGGCGCCGGGGCCGTCGTCCACCGCGGCCGGCTGGATCTGGAGGCGGCCGAACGGATCGGGATGGCCGTACGCCGCTGGCGGCGGGAGCTGGAGGAGCTGGCCGAGGACGAGGTGCGGCGGCTGGAGCTGACCGCCGCGCCCGACCCCGAGAACGTCGCCGCGCTCGTCGCCGCGGCCCTCCTCGGCGGGCGCCGCACCCGGGGCGCGGGCGAGCAGCTCGCCGAGCGGATCGGGGCGCAGGGCGCGCTGCGGCTGCGCGACAAGGGCGGCGAGCTGATGACCACGTACATCGACTCCGTACTGAACGGCGAACGCGACAGTCGGCTCGCGCCGCTCGACGCCCTCGAAGTGTCCCCGGAACCGCAGGCGGAGCTGATCGCCGCACTGTCCGTACTGCAGAAGGTGAGGTGACGGCGATGACCGCCATCACGGGCGACGAGCGGGGCTCGGCGGATCGGACGTCCGAGGCGAACGGCCCCGGGGCGAACGGTTCCGGGGCGAACGGCCCCGAGGCGAACGGTTCCGGGGCGCAGGCCCTCGGGACGAACAGCCCCGGGACAAGCGACGCCGGGACGAACGGCGCCGGGACGAACGGCCCTGAGGGGCGCCGGGGCGAGGCGCACCGGTCGCCGGAGGCCCTCAGGGATGAGACTCATGCGAACGAGGACGGCCGGAAGGGGGCCGGGGAGCGTGCCGCCAGAGGCTCCGGCGACTCCAGCCACTCCGGAGATTCCGGAGATTCCGGCGACTCGGGCGACCGTGGCCGCCGCTGGGACGACGGGCTCATCGCCCGCCGCGCGGGCGGCCGGGACCCCCGGGAGCAGACGCCGGAGGACGAGCCGGCGGAGGATGAGCCGACGGACGGTGAGTCGGCGGAGGAGCACCTGCCCATCGGCGGCACGTACGGCGGATCGCTGCGGACACGCCTGGACGCCCTGAGCGAACTCGTCGGCCTGTCCCGCACCCGGGTGGACGCCGGAACCCTCGCACCGGCCGGGCGGGTCCTGGACGAGGCCGCCGCCCGGCAGCGGCTGTCCACCCGGCACACCGTCGTCGCCATCGCGGGCGCGACCGGAAGCGGCAAGTCCACGCTCTTCAACACCCTCGCCCAGGTCCCGCTCTCCGAGACCGGACTGCGCAGGCCCACCACCGCCGCGCCGATCGCGTGCAGCTGGTCGGAGGGGGCCGCCGGACTGCTCGACCGGCTCGCGATTCCCCCACGGCTGCGGCGCAGACCGCTCGCGGGCGGTGCCGAGGAGCTGTCCGGGCTGGTCCTCGTCGATCTGCCCGACCATGACTCCGCGCTGGTCAGACACCGGGAACAGGTCGACCGGGTGCTGGCGCTGGTGGACGCGGTGATCTGGGTGGTCGACCCGGAGAAGTACGCGGACGCCGCCCTGCACGAAAGGTATCTGCGGCCACTCGCGGGCCATGCGGAGGTCACCTTCGTCGTGCTGAACCAGGTCGACCGGCTCCCCGGCGAGGCCGCCGACCTGGTGCTGGACGATCTGCGCCGTCTCCTGGACGACGACGGCATGGCGCTCGGCGAGCACGGCGAACCGGGCGCCACCGTCCTCGCCCTGTCGGCGCTCACCGGCGAGGGCGTCGATGAGCTGCGTGAACTGCTCGGTACGTTCGTCCAGGAGCGCACCGCCGCCGCGCGCCGCCTGGCCGCCGACGTGGACGTGGCCGCCGCGACGCTGCGTACGGCGTACGTCGCCGAGGGCCGGACCGGTCTCGACGAGCGGGCGCGCGAGGACTTCGCGGCGCGGCTGGCGGAGGCGGTCGGCGCCAAGGCGGCGGGGGAGGCGGCCGAGCGCGAGTGGCGCCGACACGCCGGGCGGGCGTGCGGTACGCCCTGGCTGCGGCTGTGGCGCTGGTACGAGCGCACCCGTACGCCCGGGGGCGGGGTGCCCCTGGCCACCGTGCCGGTGGAGGAGGAGGTGACCGCGAGACAGCGCGTCGAACAGGCGGTGCGCACGGTCGCGGACGAGGCCGCGGCCCAGTTGCCCGCCCCCTTCGCCCAGGCCGTCCGCGAGGCGGCGGTGCGCGGTGCCGAGGGGCTGCCGGAGGCGTTGGACGAACTCGCCCTGAGGGAGGCGGCGGCCACCGGAAAACGGCCCCTGCGGCCCGCTTGGTGGCCCGCCGCGGTGCTGGCACAGGCGTCGATGACGCTCCTTCAGATCTACGGCGGGCTCTGGCTGGTGGGCCAGATCATCGGGGTCCTGGAGCCGGGGCTCGTCGTTCCGGCGCTGCTGATGGTGGCGGGGATCGTCGGCGGCCCGCTGGTCGAGTGGGCGTGCACGGCCGCCGTCCGGGGGCCGGCCAGACGGTACGGGCAGGATGCCCAGCGGCGGTTGCTGGAGGCCGCGGCGGGGTGCGGACGGGCCCGGGTGCTCGATCCGATCGCGGGCGAGCTGATGCGGTACCGGGAGGTGCGGGAACAGTACGCGACGGTCGCGCGCGGGGCGGGTGGCGGGAGCGGTGCCGGGGGTGGCGGTCTGCCGGGTGGTGCTCTCGGTGGTGCCCTCGGCAGTGGTGGTGCTCTCGGGGGTGGTGGGCGGGGCGGTCTGCCGGGCGGCGGCGCGGTCGGCACTGGTGTGAGGGGCGGCACGGGGGGTGGTGCGCCGGGCCGCTCGGGGGGCGGTTTCGCGACCGGTGCCGGTGCAGGTGCCGGTGCCAGGGTCCCGGGGTCCCGGGGTGACGGGGTGACGGGGTGACGGAGTTGTCCACAGTGGCGTGGTGATCCACAGGCGCCAGCGGGGATTTCCCGTCCGGTCCAGCATGGAGATCGGACCGGCGCAGGACCGGTCCACCGGCGGACGGGGAGGTGGTCGTCATGCACGACACCATGGTGACGGTGGTGGGCAATGCCGCCACGAATGTGGAGTTCCGGGAAACGGCGTCCGGGGGAATGGCGCGATTTCGTATCGCGGTGACGCCGAGGCGCTGGGACCGGCAGCGCGAGGGCTGGACCGATGGACACACGAGTTTCTACACGGTCGTCGCGTGGCGGACTCTCGCGACCAATCTGGCCGGTTCCATCGCCGTCGGTGAACCGCTTCTCGTCCACGGCCGGCTGCGGGTCCGGGAGGAGGAGCGCGACGGGCCCCGGGAAGGGCGGCGCGACGCCCGGGACGGCGGCGGTGGGCAGCGCAGGACGTTCGTCGACATCGAGGCCGTGGCGGTGGGACACGATCTGACGCGGGGGACCTCGGCGTTCCGCCGGCCGGTGAGGACCGTGCCGGCACCGGGCCCGAAGGCGACGGAGGAGCCGGGCGGCAGCGGGGGCGCGGGAGAACGGACTCCGGGTGGTGCGGAGCCGCAGGTCCGGGCAGCCATGTGACCTGGGCAACAGCCCTTGACTGCGGCGATGTTGTGGAGATTTGTCGATTCAGAAACAGGGAATGGGGGTTTCCCGGCGAACAGGGATAACGATTCTGATTCGGAATGGTTGCCTGACGGCATGACAGGGGACTGAGCGGCACCGCCTCCATAGGATTCCCCGGTACTCACGGGGCACTTGAGTCTGTTGGCGAGGCACACCCCCCACGCGTCCGGCACATGAACACGCATCGCACGTGAACCCATGGCAACGCGAGCAGATGCTTCGCCCGGAGGGGAATTCTGTGTTGGGCACGTTCTCTGTGTCGGCTGTACGGAGGCGGGGCGCCGCTCGGCGCCTTGCCGCCGCCGTCCTGATGTCGGGTCTCGTCGCGACGGGGTCGCTCGCCGGCGCGGGTGCGGCAGCCGCCGCCGACGACGGCGCCCGGCTCCAGGGGGGAGCTGTCGCCACGCTCGACGGGCTGAAGACCTTCGACCGGGCGGTGCTGCGGGTCAACGGCAAGAGCGGCCCCATCCCCGCGGGCCTCTTCGAGATGACCGTCGAGGGCGGCGGCCGGCTGAAGACCTACTGCGTCGACCTCCACAATCCGACCCAGGACCAGGCGAAATATCTGGAGACCCCCTGGGGCCAGACCTCACTCGGCGCCAACAGGGACGCGGGCAGCATCCGCTGGATCCTCCAGAACTCCTACCCCCAGGTCGACGATCTGGCGGCGCTGGCGGCGAAGGCGCGCTCCGGACCGCTCACCCAGAAGACGGCCGCGGCCGGCACCCAGGTCGCCATCTGGCGCTACTCCGACAACGCGCAGGTCGACGCGCTCGACCCGGCCGCCGAGAAGCTCGCGGACTGGCTGGAGAGGAAGGCCCGGGGCGTCAAGAGCCCCGCCGAGCCGAGAGCCTCGCTCAGCCTGGAGCCCGGTGCGGTCTCCGGGAAGCCGGGCAGCCGTCTCGGCCCGGTGACCGTACGCACGGACGCGGACCGGGTCACCATCAGCCCGCCCGCGGACGCCGCCGCCAGCGGGGTCACCGTCACCGACGCCGCCGGGAAGCCGGTCACCGCCGCAGTCGACGGCACGAAGGTCTACTTCGACATCGCGAAGGACGCCCGGGACGGCTCGGCGAGCCTGACCGCGCAGACCACCACCTCCGTGCCGGTGGGCCGCGTGTTCGCCGCCACGGCCAGAAGCCAGGCACAGATCCTCGCGGGCTCCAGCCAGTCCACGGTCTCCGCCGCGGCGACGGCGACCTGGGCGGCGGCGGGCGCCATACCGGCCGTCTCCGCCAGGAAGAACTGCGCCGACGGCGGCATCGACATCACCGCGGGCAACCAGGGCGACGCCCCCTTCACCTTCGAGCTGGCGGGCATCCGGCACACGATCCCGGCGGGTGCGTCCAGGACGGTGACGGTCCCGGTCGGCGAGGACCAGCCGTACGACTTCACCATCACCGGGCCCGGCGGCTTCCAGAAGACCTTCACGGGCGTCCTGGACTGCCGGACCACCGGCACCGCCGCTCCGGCGCCCGCGACCGACCCGCCGTCCTCGCAGCTCGCCCCGGCATCGGTCGGCGGCGCGTCGTCCGGCCTGGAGGGCGACCTCGCCGCGACCGGCGGCTCCAGCGCCACCCCGCTCATCGCGGGCATCGCGATCGTCCTGCTTCTGGTCGGCGGCGGCGTGGTCGTCTTCGTCCGCAGGAAGAGCGCCGCCCCGGAGGAGTGACCGCCCGGTGGCACACAGTGCCCCCGCCCGGCCGTTCCGCCGCGAGGATCTGCCGGGGACCCGGTCGCCCGGCAGCGAGCCCTCCCGGCGGTTCCCGGAGCACGCACCCCCATCAACCGGTTTCCGTCCAGGTGCGGCCGTACGGCAAGATGGGGTGTACCTCTGCCCACCCACTTCTTGCCGGACGGTTTCTCTTGGCTGAGTACATCTACACGATGCGCAAGACGCGCAAGGCGCACGGCGACAAGGTCATCCTCGATGACGTGACGCTGAGCTTCCTGCCCGGCGCGAAGATCGGTGTGGTCGGCCCGAACGGCGCCGGTAAGTCCACCGTGCTGAAGATCATGGCCGGTCTGGAGCAGCCGTCCAACGGTGACGCGTTCCTGTCGCCCGGATACACCGTCGGCATCCTGCTCCAGGAGCCGCCGCTGGACGAGTCCAAGACCGTGCTGGAGAACGTCGAGGACGGCGTCGCCGCGATCAAGGGCAAGCTCAACCGGTTCAACGAGATCGCCGAACAGATGGCGACCGAGTACACCGACGAGCTGATGGAGGAGATGGGCAAGCTCCAGGAGGACCTGGACCACGCGGGCGCCTGGGATCTCGACGCCCAGTTGGAGCAGGCGATGGACGCGCTCGGCTGCCCGCCCGGCGACTGGCCCGTCACCAATCTGTCCGGCGGTGAGAAGCGCCGCGTCGCCCTGTGCAAGCTGCTGCTCGAAGCGCCCGATCTGCTGCTCCTGGACGAGCCCACCAACCACCTGGACGCCGAGTCCGTGCAGTGGCTGGAGTCGCATCTCGCCAAGTACGCCGGCACCGTCGTCGCCATCACCCACGACCGGTACTTCCTCGACAACGTCGCGGGCTGGATCCTTGAACTCGACCGTGGCCGCGCGATCGGCTACGAGGGCAACTACTCCACCTATCTGGAGAGCAAGCAGGCCCGGCTCAAGGTCGAGGGCCAGAAGGATGCCAAGCGCGCCAAGCGGCTCAGGGAAGAGCTGGAGTGGGTCCGCTCCAACGCCAAGGGACGGCAGGCCAAGTCCAAGGCCCGGCTCGCCCGGTACGAGGAGATGGCCGCCGAGGCCGACAAGATGCGGAAGCTGGACTTCGAGGAGATCCAGATCCCGCCGGGCCCCCGGCTGGGCAGCGTCGTCGTCGAGGTGGAGAACCTCTCCAAGGGCTTCGGCGACAAGCTCCTCATCGACGACCTCAGCTTCACCCTGCCCCGCAACGGCATCGTCGGCATCATCGGCCCGAACGGCGCGGGCAAGACCACGCTGTTCAAGATGATCCAGGGCCTGGAGGACCCGGACTCCGGAGTCATCAAGGTCGGCGAGACCGTCAAGATCTCCTACGTGGACCAGAGCCGCGCCAATATCGACCCCAAGAAGTCGCTGTGGGCCGTCGTCTCCGACGAACTGGACTACATCAACGTCGGCCATGTCGAGATGCCGTCCCGCGCCTATGTCTCCGCCTTCGGTTTCAAGGGCCCGGACCAGCAGAAGCCCGCCGGGGTGCTCTCCGGCGGTGAGCGCAACCGGCTGAACCTCGCGCTCACCCTCAAGCAGGGCGGAAACCTGCTCCTCCTGGACGAGCCCACCAACGACCTCGACGTCGAGACGCTCTCCTCCCTGGAGAACGCCCTCCTCGAATTCCCCGGCGCCGCGGTGGTCGTCTCCCACGACCGCTGGTTCCTGGACCGGGTCGCGACCCACATCCTCGCCTACGAGGGCGACTCCAAGTGGTTCTGGTTCGAGGGCAACTTCGACTCGTACGAGAAGAACAAGGTCGAGCGCCTCGGCCCGGACGCGGCCCGCCCGCACCGTGCCACGTACAAGAAACTCACGCGAGGCTGAGGACCACCCATGGCTCGGCACATCTACCGCTGTCCCCTCCGCTGGTCGGACATGGACGCCTTCGGGCATGTCAACAACGTCGTCTTCCTGCGGTATCTGGAAGAGGCGCGCATCGACTTCATGTTCCGGCTCCAGCCCGGGGACGGCTCCCCGTCGTTCTCCGGGGGGTCGGTGGTGGCGCGGCACGAGATCGACTATGTGCGACCGCTCGTCCACCGGCACGAGCCGGTGGTCGTCGAGTCATGGGTGACCAGGATCAACGCCGCGTCGCTCACCATCGCGTACGAGGTCAAGGACACGGAGGGAGCTTCTCAGGTGTATGTGCGGGCCTCGACCGTCGTCGTCCCGTACGACCTCGGGGCCGGGCGTCCGCGCCGGATCAGCGCCGAGGAGAAGTCCTACCTCCAGAAATATCTGCCCCCGCTGGAAGAGGACGCTCTCGTAGCATGAGCGTTCCCGTGCAGAGCCTGCGCTTCGCCGACGCGAGGGAGGCGGAGGATCTCACCGCCTTTCTCGCCAGGCTGATCCACTACGACCGCGCCGCCGCCGTCAGGATCCAGGCGGGCGGTCCGGACGGGCCCCAGCCGAGCCTCGCCGTCTTCGGCCGCCCGCCCTCCTTCGAGGTGCTCGCGATCCGTACGGCACGGCTCGGGGAGCCCGTACTCCTGGATGCCACCGTCTCGGCGGGTGAGCTGCTGGAGGGCATCGGCGGTGCGACGTTCACCGTGCCCGCCGCCATCACCGGGCCGCCGTGGACCGGGGTGCTGCCGCCGCGCGGCGGCTGGCGGGAAGTGCCCGGACTGCCCGACTTCACCGCGATGCGCGACACCGTCACTGTTGCCGTCGCCGAATTCCGCAGCCGCGACGAGGAGTTGCCCGAGGAGCGCCGCACCCGTGCCGAGCGGGACCGGATCGGGCGCGAGATCTGGTCCCGCACCGTCGCCGACACCCGGCTGCCGCTGCGCGCGCTGCACGCCGCGCACTCCCTCGGCTTTCTGCGCCCGGGAGCCCCGGTGGCGCTGCTGGCCAGCGGCTCGTGGCTCCGGCTGCGTACGCCCTTCGGGTCGATCGCCCTACGGGCCGGCGGTCTGGGCGCCCTGAGCGTCATCCCCACCTGAACCGGCTGACGTCTGAACCGGCTGACGTCTGAACCGGCGGACCCACCGGAGCCGGCCCGACCGGCCCGCGTCGGCCGACCGGCCGTCGGAGCCGCTGGAACAACGCCTCGGGCCCGAACCTGGTCCGCCCGGCTCCCGTCCCCTAGTCCCCAGTGTTGATCATCGACGCGGCGGCATAAGTGAGATAGCTCCACAGCTGCTCTTCGTGCTCCGGCGCCAGCTCCAGCTCATCGACGGCGTCGCGCATATGCCTCAGCCAGGCGTCGTGCGCCTCCCGGTCCACCTTGAAGGGCATGTGCCGCATCCGCAGCCGCGGGTGCCCGCGCTGATCGCTGTAGGTGCGGGGGCCGCCCCAGTACTGGATCAGGAACAGGGTGAACCGCTCCTCGGCCGGACCGAGATCCTCCTCCGGGTACATCGCCCGCAGCAGCGGGTCCTCGGCGACGCCCTGGTAGAAGCGGTGGACCAGGCGGCGGAAGGTGTCCTCGCCGCCGACCTGCTCGTAGAAGGTCTGCTCCTGAAGGGCGCCGCGCGGAATCTCGTTCACGTGGATAAGCCTCGCAATGCGTCTGTGGTCAGCCACGGGGAGTGTCTGCCGGGGCCGGGGGCCCTCCCCGGCGATCGCGGCACTGTTCCATGGTCTCAGACGCACCGGACGAGGACTCGGGGCCTAGGACCCTGACCCTGACCCTGACCCTGACCCTGCCCCACGCCCCGGCCCGCGCCCCGGCCCGCGCCCCGGCTCGCGGCCACCCGCCCGCCGCCGGACCGCACCGGCCCGGGGTGCTCGCGTCCGGGGCGGTGGCGCAGGACAGTGGAGGTATGGGTACGCACCTGGAACGGTATGCCGAGCCCGCGGACGATGCGCGACGGTCGCTGGTGCGCGTGATAGCGGCCGACGGAGCCCTGACCGACCCCGCCTGGCGGGCCGCGTTCGAGGAGGTGCCCCGGCATCTGTTCGTGCCGTACTACTACGTGAACCGGGTGGGGGTGTACGAGCGGCTGTGGTGCGAGGACCCCGACCCCGCCCGCCGGGAGCGCTGGCTCCGCGGCGCGTACTACGACGGGCCGCTCGCCACCCGCGTCCGGGACGGCGAACTGATCTCCTCCAGCAGCCAGCCCTCCCTGATGGCCCGGATGCTCGACGCGCTGGAAGTGCGGTACGGGGACACCGTCCTGGAGATCGGCGCGGGCACCGGATACAACGCGGCGCTGCTCTCCCACCGGCTCGGCGACCAGCAGGTGACCACCATCGACGTGGACACGGAGATCACGGAGTCGGCGCGCGCGCATCTGGCCGCCGCGGGCTACCACCCCACGGTGGTCACGGGCGACGGGGCGCGCGGCTGCCCCGAGCGCGCCCCCTTCGACCGGATCATCGCCACCTGCACCGTGCCGTCGATCCCGTACGACTGGCTGCCGCAGTGCCGGCCCGACGCGCATATCCTGGCCCCGCTCTCCACCGGACTGATCTCGCTGCGGGTACGCGACGACAGCCACGGGCGTTTCGCGGAGGGGCGCTTTCTGCGGACGTCGGCGTTCTTCGTGCCGCTGCGGGGCGGTGGTGCCGCAGCGGAGCGGCCGATCGGCCGGATGCCCCGGCGCCTGATCGAGAACGACCTCTTCCGCTTCCTGCTGACGCTCACGGCGGGCAGTCTCGATCCGCGTGAGGCCCTCTCGCTGTGGGAGCGCGAGCGGCGCCCGCGACGTGACCGGTTCGGGGTCACCGTCAGCGGGCGCCGTCAGTGGGCGTGGCTGGACGATCCGGCGGGGCCGTATGTCTGGCCGCTGGGGAGTGAGCGGGACAGCCCTTAGGGCGTGTTCCGGCCTCAGGGCGTGTTCCGAAGGCAGCGTCGCCCGCCGGGCCGTGGCGGGTCTCAGCCGTGGCGGATCGTGATCGTCGTCCAGGCTCCGACATGCACCCGGTCGCCGTCGTTCAGCGGGACGGGGACGTAGGGCTGGATCGGCTCCTCCGCGCCGTTGATCGTGGTGCCGTTGGTGGAGTTCTGGTCGACCACCGCCCAGGAGCCGTCCGGCTGCTGCACCAGCATCGCGTGCTGGTGCGAGACCCCAGGGTCCTCCGGCGGCACGGACAGATCGATGTGCGGGGCCTCGCCGGTGGACTGACGGCGGCGGCCGATGGTGATCTGGGTGCCGGTCAGCGGGAGATGCTGCTCGGGGGAGTACGCGGGCAGATTGAGCCCCGTGGCGTCGGGGCCGCTGCGCTGCATCATCGCCAGGAAGTACTCACGGTCGGGTCCGACCACGGCCGTCCACCCTCCGGCGGGCCGGTACGGCGGCGCCGACTGCTGCCGGCCGGGATCGGGCCGCAGGTTCTGCTGTCCGTACGGCGGCGGCGCGGGCGGGGACTGCTGCTGGTAGGGCGGCGGCCCGCCCTGCTGGTGACCGGGCCCAGGGCCCTGCGGATGCGGGGGCGCGGTCTGCGAACCCGACGGCGGGGACAGCATCCAGTCGTCCGCGCCTTCCATGTGCCGCTGCTGCTCCGGCGGCTGCTGCCGCGGCGGCGCGGGAGGGGCGGACTGCTGCTGGAAGACCGGGGGGCCGCCCTGCTGATGCTGTCCGGGCTGGTGCTGACCGGGCTGATGCTGTCCGGGGCCCTGCGGGAACGAGGACTGCTGCCCCTGCGCGCCGAACGGCGACTGCTGTCCCGGCTGCCCGGACCGCCCGGACTGGTCGTGCAGCGGCTCGGCGGGCCGGTTCAGCTGCGAGGGGCGCGAGCCCTGGTAGTCGTACGGATCGTGCTGCGGGCCGCCGCCGTGCCGCGGGTCACCGGGATGCGGCGCGGGCGACTGCGGCGGTGGTGGCGGCTGCGCCCGGGGCGGCTCATGGGTGAAGCCGGACGGGAGGTTCAGCCCTCCCGGCCCCGGGGCCGGCGCCAGCGGGGTGTAGGAGGTGGCGGTGTGCGTCAGGAAGTTGTACCGGCACTCCTCGCAGTACGGGGCCATCGCCTCGCGCGGGGTGCGGCACTGCGGGCACAGCTCGGCCTGGGCGGTGGCGTTCGGGTCGCCGGGACCCGGGTAGCCGTACGCGGGCGGGGGAGGGGGCGGCGGCGGAGGAGCGGCCCGGCCGGCGCCGGGGTCGGCCATGCGGTGGCCACAGACCTCGCACCAGTCGTCGGATCCCGACTGGTGTCCGTTCGGGCAGGTCGGCATGTCGGCGCTTCCCCCTCTCCTCGTCCGGCCCGAGGGCCGTCAGTTGCTGTGCGTCGGTGCGTGCCTGGCCGGGCAGCGGGCCCGCGAGCTGCTACTTCTTGACGCGCACCGTCTTGGTGGAACGCGTTTCGAGCGTCATCTCGTCGGCCTCCGCGACCTTCGCTTTCAGTCGCACAGTACCTGTCGCCGCATCGACCACGTCCACCACCTTCGAAAGGAGTTTCGCGGTATCGGCGTTTCCTGAGGACTGCGCGAGCTGCACCGCACGGCCCAGTTTGGCCGTAGCGCCGTCGAAATCTCCGGACTTGCGGGCATCCAGACCTTGTTGGATGACTTGTGCCAGTTCGGCCTGGCCCGTGTAGTGCGCGACCTGAGGGTTGATCGAGGTGGACGCGGCCATGTCGTCCGTCCACACCGCCCGGATCAGACCCTGTGACAGCACCTCCGGAGAGCCGCCGTCGGGCGCCGGGACGATCAGCGAGGCGCGGGCCGCCAGCATCTCCCGGCCGACGCCCGCCTCCGGCACCTGGACACAGACGTGGTAGTCGCGGGACTCGTCGCCCCAGGACCCGGTCGGATAGTCCCCGGCCCGGGGTCCCGCCTCCGTCCGGCGGCCGGTCAGCTCCTCGACGGTGGGGGCCACCTGCTTGACGAACTTGATCTCCACACCGACGGGGGTCCACAGCCGCAGCGCGACATCCGCGACCTCCTTGCCCATCGCGTTCTCCATCATGCCGGTGAAGTCGGCGGCGAGCTGGGCCGGATCGGCGACGATGTCGGCACTGCCGAGCAGCGCGGAGGCGATCTGGGTGACCTCCTTGACCTCCCAGTCCGTGCCCACCCCGCGCGCGTCGCAGGTGAACCTGCCCGCCACGGCGGTGAGCGCCGTCCGTAGATCCTCCGGCGACTCGTGCTCATTGCGCCCGTCGGTCAGCAGGATGCCGTGGCGGATGTCACTGACGGAACCGGCCAGCAGCCGGTCGGCGAGCAGCACCCAGGTGCCGATGGCGGTGCCGCCGCCCGCGCTGAGCCGCCGCAGGGATTCCTTGGCCTGGGCCCGGGTGGCCGGATCGGCGATCGCGAGCCGGCCGGCGCCGGGGTAGACCTCCTTGGCCAGATGCGTGCCGGCGACCACGGCGAACTCCACGCCGTCGCGCAGGGTGTCGCTGGCGGCGGCCGTGGCATCACGGGCATTGCGCATCTTCGTCGCCGGGTAGTCCATCGAGCCCGAACAGTCGACCATGATCACCACGGCCGCGCCGGGCGGCTGCGCCGGTATGGACGAGGGGCCGGCCGAGGCGCCCGTGAGCGGAACCCCGCGACTCGTGCCGCCACCGGTCGCGGTGACGGTCACGATCGCGCTCACCTCACGGCCGCCCTCCGGGAGGTATTCGTTCTGGTACACCTCGACGGAGAACCGCGGCACCGGGGACTTGGAGAAATTGGCCATCTGAGTGTGCTCCTTGAATCTCCACTCGGGAGAGGTGAACAGCATCGGGAGAACTGGATCGACAGGGGCTCACGCCCGGTGGTGGACGCCGTGGTCCGGTCCCGCGCCATGGGGTCCCGGGCCGTGCGGCTCCGTACCGCCCGGTCCCGCGCCAAGGGGTCCCGCGCCATGGGATCCCGGGCCGCGCGGCTCCACCGCGAAGGGCAGGACGGCCACCGTGACGTTGTCGTGGCCGCCGCCGTCGAGGGCGTGGCCGACCAGCACCTGGGCGCTGTGCAGCGGCCGTTCGGCGGCGTCGCCGGGGGTGACACCGGCCAGGTCCTCGGCGGCCTCCGCGTAGTTCCACAGGCCGTCCGTGCAGACCAGGACCACTCCGGGGCGGTCCGGCTTGAACGCCGCGGTGTGCGGGTCCAGTTCGTACGCGTCCGCCCCCAGCCAGCCCGTGATGGCGTGGGCGCGCTCGTCCGCGTACGCCTCCGCCTCGCTCATCAGACCGGCGGCCACCATCTGCGCCGCCCAGGAGTCGTCCTCGGTGAGACGGGCGGCGGGGCCCCGGCGGTCGTCGGGCACCCAGTAGACACGGCTGTCGCCCACCCAGCCGACGACCAGCAGACCACCGGCGGCGATCGCGCCGACGATCGTGCACGCGGGGGCGTTGAGCTGGTGGTGCGGGTCGCTCTCCAGCGGGTCGCTGCGGGAGGTCTCGCCCGCCAGCGCGTTCACCGCGGCCCCGGCCGCGACGATCGCATCCCGCATCGCCTGCTGGGGGCTGGTGCCGCGCGGCAGCGCCTCCAGAAGCAGCTCATTGGCGGCGCTCGCGGCGGCCTCTGACGCCTCGTCGGGCCGGGTCGCCGATGAGACACCATCGCAGACGATCGCGATGACGGCGGGTGAGCCGTCGGGCAGGGCGGTGGTGGAGACCGCGAACGCGTCCTCGTTGCGGTGGTGGCGCAGCCCCCGGTCACTGACGGCGGCGACGGAACCCAGCTCCCGCTCCATATGGTCCCGCTCGCGGGGCTGGGCATGCCCGCAGTTCTCGCAGTAGCCGTCGGTGTCGACATGGCCGGCGCGGCAGGCCACACACACCTTGTGGGCGGGCGGTGGCGCGGGGTCCACGGCACGCGGATCGGCGGCGGCCGGTGGTGTCCGGACGGGGGGCGGCTCGGCGTCGCCCGCTTTGCGGCCGCCGGGCCCGGCGGCACCCGGCGGGACGTGACCGCCGGTGCCCTCGCCGGGACCGCCGCGGTACGGGGCACCGGTGTCACCAGGAGGTGAGGAGTGGCGGCCGTGCCCCGCGTCCGGGCCGCCCGCCGCGCCGAAGGCAGGCTGAGCGGTGCCGTATCCGCTGCCGGGGCCGGGGCCGGGGCCGGTGGGCGGCGGGGTGCGCCGGGTGCCGGCGGGGGAATAGGGCCGGCTGTGCTCGGCGCCGGGGCCGCTCGGGGCGGTCGCATGGCCCGTCGGCTCGGCGGGGG
>NZ_JBSGUP010000127.1:0-15784 GCF_053607985.1 Streptomyces sp. NPDC055078 | reverse complement strand
CCCGGGGAGTTCCGCATCCTCGCGGCGATGGCGGCGGAGCCGGGCCGGGTCTTCAGCAGGCAGCGGCTCCTGGCGGAACTCCACGGCTTCACCCGCTATATCGGCGACCGGACCGTGGACGTCCACATCATGAACCTCCGCAAGAAGATCGAGCCCGAGCCGAGGCGCCCGGCCCGGCTTCTCACGGTCTTCGGGGTGGGCTACAAGCTCGCCGACCCCGCCAAGAAGGCCGGCCATGCGGGGTCGTAGGGCGCCCCGGGACGGTGACGCGGGGGCGCCCCGCGAGCCCCGGGACGCTGACGCGCGCGGCGGACCCCGGGACGGTGACGCGGGGACGCTCCGGGACACTGACGCGCGCGGCGGCGGCAGACGGCTGCCCCTGCGCAAGAGCCTGCTGGGGCGGCTGCTCGCCGTCTCCGCGCTGGTGGCCGCCTGCTCGGTCGCGGCCACGGCATGGCTCGCCGTACAGACCACGTCCGGCGCGATCAAGCAGGAGCAGGGGCAGACCCTCGCCGACGACGCCCGGATCTACGAAGCCCTGCGCGGCTATGCCGCCACCCACCCACAGTGGGACGGCGTCCAGCGGACCGTCGGTGAACTCGCCCGCGAGGACGGCCGCCGGATCGCGCTGACCACCTCGGACGGACGGCCCATCGCGGACTCCGCCACCGGGCCCGCGCCGCCCGCCCTGCCCTCCCACGCCTCGGCCGTCGTCGATCCCCTCTCCTCGGAGACCGCCCTCGCCCCCGCCGTACAGCAGCGGGACGGCGGCGACACGGCCGATGACATCGACCCGCGCGCCGTCGGCCCGTTCCTGCTGCCCGCGGCCGAACGCGCGCGGCTGCGCGGGCTCGCCGCCCGGGCCCAGAGCTGTCTGCGGGAATGGGGAGTGACGGCGGACATCGACAACGACACCCCCAGCGGACGACCCCGCCTGCGGATCGTGGGCAATGACGACGACAGCGTCGAGGACACCCGCTGTTCGCTCGCAAGCCTGGAAAAGCCCACGGCGACGGAGGCCAAGGCCCTCGCCGCCCTCAACAAGCTCTCCGACGCCTGTCTGAAGCGGCAGGGCCGTAAGGGTGTACGGCTGGGACTGGATCTGTCCTGGCGGCCCACGGGCAGGGAGGCGACCGCCGAGGTGCCCCGCGGAGTCGTCCGGGTACCCCTCCCGGCCGACCTCTCCGAGCCCCGCGTCTCCCCCGAGGCAACGGTCCGCCCCGGTGCTGGCACCGGCTCCGGCACCGGCCCCGGCTCCCGCGACCGGGTCGACGACCGGGCCGTGGCGTCCTGCGTGGACAGCGCCCGCAAGGAGCAGCTCAGCGCGTACGTCTCCGCGCCCGCGCTGCTGTTCATCGGCGACGGGACCACCGACCCCGGCTTCGACCTCTCCCCGGCGAACACCGCACGCATCGCCGGAGTCGCCGCACTCGTGCTCGCCCTCACCGTCGGCGCGTCCCTGCTCGCCGCCACCCGGCTCGTACGTCCGCTGCGCGCGCTCACCGGTGCGGCACAGCGGATGAAGGACGGCGAGCCCACCGCGCCCGTACCGGTCACCACCGACAACGAGATCGGCCGGCTGGCCGCCGCGTTCAACGACATGACCGCCCACCGCGCCCGGCTGGAGTCCCAGCGCCGGGCCATGGTCAGCGATGTCGCCCACGAACTGCGCACCCCGCTGAGCAATATCCGCGGCTGGCTGGAGGCGGCGCAGGACGGCCTCGCCGAACCCGACCCCGCGTTCGTCTCCTCCCTGCTGGAGGAGGCGGTGCAGCTCCAGCACATCATCGACGACCTCCAGGACCTGGCGGAGGCGGACGCCGGGGCGTTGAGGCTGCACCCCGAGCCGGTCCGTATCGAGGAACTGCTCGGCCAGGTCGCCGCCGCCCACCAGGCCAGGGCGGAGACAGCGGGCGTGACCCTGGGGGTGTCCGTCCCCGCCGGGGTGCCCGTCCTGACGGCCGATCCGGTCCGGCTGCGGCAGGCCGTGGGCAATCTGGTCTCCAACGCCGTACGCCACACCCCGCGCGGCGGCACGGTCACCCTGCGGGCGCGCTCATCCACGGCCGGGGACGGACTGGCGGTGGAGGTCGCCGACACCGGCGCCGGTATCGCGGCCGGCGACCTGCCCCATGTCTTCGACCGTTTCTGGCGGGCCGAGAAGTCCCGTAACCGCCGCACCGGAGGCAGCGGCCTGGGGCTGGCGATCGTCCGCAAACTGGCGGAGGCCCACGGCGGTTCGGCCCAGGCGCGCAGCACCGTGGGGGAGGGGTCCGTCTTCACCCTCCGGCTCCCGGCCGGCCCGAAGGCACCGGCGGGCACCCCCGCCGGGCGCCCTGCCGGAACACCCGCCGAACCCTCTGCCGTAACACCCGCCGGGCACGCTGCCGTAACACCCGCCGAAACCCCCGCCCGAACCCTCGCCGAAACACCGGTGGATCCGCCCTGATACCGGCACCACAGCGATCTGACAGGTTCTTCATAACTCCGGTCCAGCCTGGCTCTCATGCCGGGACGCACGCCCCAGCGCGACGGCGCCCCGTCCCGGTACCACCGAGACCCAGTTGGAATGGAGCCGTCCCTATGTCCCACCGTCTGTCCCTGCGTGCCCTCTTCGTCGCCACCGCCGCGGTCGGCGCGGCGATCGTCCCGGCGGCCGGAGCGTTCGCCGAGTCCTCGCCCACGCCCGTCCCGCCTCGCGTGGAGCGGAAGACCGTCTCCCCGAGCGACGGCGGTGCCAAGCCCTCGGACGGCGTCGTCAAGGAGCGCGCCGATCTCGCACGCGGCTCCGGCGAGGGCGTCCGGGTGATACCGCGCGGCGGTGTCGCCGCCGGTGACAAGCCGTCCCCCGCCCGGGAGCGTGCCGCGAAGGTCGTACGGCTCGGTGACGCTGCCGTCCCGCGCGGCGGTGTCGCCGCCGGTGAGCGGCCCACCGAAGGCAGCACGGCCGGCACCGGCAACACCGCCGCCGTCGTCGGCTCGGCCGCCGGTTTCGCGCTCCTCGCGGGCGTGGGCACCGTCGTGATCCGCCGCCGCGCGGCCGTGCGGCACCACGCCTGATCCCCGGCGGCCGATGCCCGGTGGCTGACGCCTGACCCGTTACGCGTGCGCGCGCCGCGGACGGGTGGAGGCCGATGTCCGTCGTCGGCCGCCGCGCCGTGCTCGGTGTACCGAGCCGGCGCGCAACACCCGATCACGGCCGGCCCACCACGGCGGGGCGGCCGAATCCAGCGCCGCGGTGGCACCGGCAGCAACCCTCCGCGCGGTGCCACCGCGGCCAGCCGCCCGACCCTGGAGCCCAGATGACTCGTACGCACAACCAGAACCACCAGAACCACCAGCACCGCCGACACAAACAGAACCACCAGAACCACCCGTACAGCCAGAACCATCAGCGCTGCGGGCCAGGCCGGTACCGCCGCCACCGGGGGGCCCTGGTCGTTCTGGCCCTCGCCATGGCCGCGACCGCCGCCACCGGCTGTTCCGGCGACACCGGTACCAGCACCGGCACCAGCACCCGCGCGGACGCGAACCGGTCCGCCGAAGCGCCGCCCTCCGCGACCGATGGCGCCCCCGCACCGGGGGACGGCAAGGCGGCCGGGGCGGGGAAGGGGTCCGCCCCGGCCCCCGTCCAGGTGAGCATCCCCTCCATCGGGGTGACCAGTTCGCTGATGCGGCTCGGCCTGAACAAGGACCGGACCGTCGAGGTCCCGCCCCCGGAGAAGGGCATGACGGCCGGGTGGTACTCCGGCGCCGCCGTGCCCGGTGAGCCCGGGGCGTCCGTGATCATCGGTCACAACGCCACCAGGTTCGGCAAGGCGGTCTTCCACGATCTGAAGAAGATCGGCAAGGGCGCGGAGATCGCTGTCCGCAACTCCGCCGGAAAGACCGCGCGCTTCGCCGTCACCGGCACCGAGACGGTGAAGAAGAACGCGTTCCCGACCCAGAAGGTCTACGGCGGCACGAACGGCCGTGAACTGCGGCTGATCACCTGCGACGGCGGTTTCGACGCCCAGGGCCACCCGGTGGACAACCTCATCGTCTACGCGACCCTGCGCTGACCCCGGGGGCCCGGCGGTCCGCCGGGCGGCAGCCGGTCAGACACCCACGGGCTTCCCCGTCCCGCTGCCGCCCGGGCTCCCCGTACCCCCGGAGTTCCCGGCGCGGCCCGTACCCCCCGTACCGCCGGACGGTGACGGTGACGGTGACGGTGACGGGGAGGGGGAGGGGGAAGGGGAGGGGGAGGGGGAAGGGGAGGGGGAAGGTGACGGTGACGCGGCCGGGGCCGGGCGCGCGGGGCGGGCCGGCGCCTCGTCGTCGCGGTCGTCGCGTTCGGCCTCCGTGCCACCCCCGTCCCGCTCCGTCATCCTGCGCGGCCCGCCCGCCGGTGGCTCGCCGAGCGCCTCCAGGGCTTCGCGCGCCGCAGGCGCCAGGAGGGGTGAGAAGTACGGGTTGATCCGCAGCGCCTGCGCGAGATGGCGGCGGGCCGCACCGTACAGCCGCAGCGCCCGCTCGATCTCGCCCCGGTGGTAGAGGAACAGGGGGTCGCGCCGCCCCTCCTTCGTGGCGCGTACGGCGTACGGGAGGGCCTCCTTCACCCGGCCCGACCGGAACAGCGCCCACCCCAGCGCGTCCGCCGTGTCGTTGCCGCGCACGCCCCCTTCCCATACGCCGCGCAGCCGCCGGACCGCGCCCGCCGGGTCACCGTGGTCGGATTCGTACCGGCCGAGGACCAGGTCCACCTTGACCCCGCCCGCCGCGGCCTTCTCGGCCGTCGAACGCAGCAGCGCGTACTGGGTGACGGCGTCCCCGTTCAGCCCCAGCGACTCGTACAACTCGCCCGTCTCCAGGGCGTATTCGGGCAGCGGACTCCTGGTCAGCGCCGCCTGGTAGTCGCGCAGTGCCTCGTCCGGGCGCCCCAGAGCGGCGAGCGCCCGCCCACGGGACACCAGCGCGGGGTGGAGGCCGGGGTCCAGTGCCAGCGCCGGGCCGTAGCTGTCGATCGCCTCCTGCGGCTCGCCGCGCTCCCAGGCCAGCTCGCCGAGCCGGTGCAGGGCCGCGGCCTTCTCGGCGGGGCCCTCGGCGCCGGCGACCGCGTCGTACGCGTTCGCCGCCGCGTCCTCGCGCCAGCCCCGGTCGCGGTAGAAGCGGGCGGCCAGGGTGCGCGACCGTGGCCCCTCGTACAGCGCTGTCAGCTTGTCGAACGCCTTGCCCGCGGCCTGGTGATCACCGAGACCGCCGTACGCGTCGATCAGCGCGGGATACACCGCCCACCGCCTCGGCCGCTGCTGCTGGGCCCGCCGAGCCCAGTCGCGGGTGGCGGTGTGGTCCTGGCGCGCGCCCGCGAGCGCCGCGAGCCCGAGCAGCGCCTCCGTGTTGCCCCGGTCCGCCGGAAGGACGGCGAGCGAGCGCCGCAGCGCGCCCTCCGCCTTAGGGAAGGCCGTCCACTCCGCCAGCCGCGCGCCCCGCTCGGCGTACGCCGTCCCCAGCACCGCCCATGACTCCTCGTCCCGGGGGTGGGCCCGCAGCCAGCGCTCCCGGTCGGTGATCAGCGCGGTCAGATCGGTGAGGGCCGCCGGGGCGCCCGCCGTCGTGGCGGCCCGCGCCCGCGCGGCCGGACCCGGCGTCGGCCGCTGACCGCGCTCGCCGCCGGGTAGGAGCACGATCACCCCACTGACCAGCGTCGCGGCGACCAGCGTGCCGACCACGGCGTTCTTCAGGTGTTCGCTGTTCATGGCGCTCACTGTGCGCCAGCGGGCAGTCCATACGAAGAATGCTCAACCGACCCGCGCGGTGGAAGGGGGCCGGGTTCACACCGATGGCCCCCGGGTGCGACGCTCGGATCATGAACGTGAACGATCTCCTCGAACGCCTGCGCGCCGACCTGCCCGCCGAAGCCCTGATCACCGATCCCGATGTCATGGCCTCCTACAGCCGTGACATGGCGAGCTTCTGCGATGCCGGCACCCCCGCCGTGGTCGTCATGCCGCGTACGGTCGAGCAGGTCCAGCAGGTGATGCGCACCGCGACGGAGCTGCGCGTGCCCGTCGTCCCGCAGGGCGCCCGGACCGGGCTGTCCGGCGCGGCCAACGCGTCCGACGGCTGTGTGGTGCTGTCGCTGACGAAGATGGACCGCATCCTGGAGATCAGCCCGGTCGACCGGATCGCCGTCGTCGAACCGGGAGTGGTCAACGCCGATCTGTCCCGTGCGGTCGGTGAGCTGGGTCTCTACTATCCGCCGGACCCCTCCAGCTGGGAGTCCTGCACCATCGGCGGGAACATCGGCACCGCGTCCGGCGGGCTGTGCTGTGTCAAGTACGGGGTGACGGCCGAGTACGTCCTCGGTCTGGAGGTCGTCCTCGCCGACGGCAGACTGCTCTCCACCGGCCGCCGCACCGCCAAGGGTGTCGCGGGCTATGACCTGACCCGGCTGTTCGTCGGCTCCGAGGGCAGCCTCGGCATCGTCGTCAAGGCGATCCTGGGGCTGCGGCCGAAGCCGCCCGCGCAACTGGTACTGGCGGCGGAGTTCGGCTCGGCGTCGGCCGCGTGCGACGCCGTCTGCGCGATCATGGAGCGCGGTCACACACCGTCACTGCTGGAGCTGATGGACCGGACGACCGTACGAGCCGTCAACGCCATGGCGAACATGGGCCTCCCGGAGACGACCGAGGCCCTGCTGCTCGCCGCGTTCGACACCCCCGACCCGGCGGCCGACCTCGCGGCGGTCGGTGAGCTGTGCGTCGCCGCGGGCGCCACCGAGGTCGTCCCCGCCGACGACGCCGCCGAGTCCGAACTCCTCCTCCAGGCACGCCGGATGTCGCTGCCCGCGCTGGAGACCGTCAGATCCGCCACGATGATCGACGATGTCTGCGTACCGCGTTCGAAGCTCGGCGCGATGATCGACGGCACGGCAGCGATCGCGGAGCGGTACGACCTCACCATCGGCGTCTGTGCCCACGCCGGTGACGGCAACACCCACCCCGTTGTCTGCTTCGACCACGCCGACCCGGACGAGTCCCGGCGTGCCCGGGAGTCGTTCGACGCGATCATGGCGCTCGGTCTGGAACTCGGCGGCACGATCACCGGCGAGCACGGGGTGGGCGTACTGAAGAAGGAGTGGCTGGCGCGCGAACTCGGGCCGGTGGGACTGGAGTTGCAGCGGGGTATCAAGCAGACCTTCGATCCGCTGGGCATCCTCAACCCGGGCAAGCTGTTCTGAGACACGCGGCTCGATTGCCCCTCGTCCCGAAGGCGGAACGACGGCTGGTCCCCGCGCCCTACGGCCAAGGCCCGATGGTCCGGGCACGGCCACCCCTTCTACGGTGGAAGCACGGATACAGGCGACACCGATGAAGGAGGAGCCGTGCCGGCACGACTCGACCACACCATCGTCCACAGCCGCGACCGATTCGCCGGGGCCCGCTTCCTCGCCGGACTGATCGGCGAGCCGGAGCCCAAGCCGTTCGGGCCGTTCGCGGCCCTGCCCCTGGCGGGAGGCGTCACCCTCGACTATCTCGACGCGGAGGGCGACATCGTCTCGCAGCACCTCGCCTTTCTGGTCTCGGAGGAGGAGTTCGACGACATCTTCGCCAGGATCACGGAGCGTGAACTGCCCTACTGGGCCGACCCGGCCGCCACCCGGCCCCAGCAGATCAACCACCACTACGGGGGCCGTGGGGTGTACATCCTCGACCCGGACGGCCACTCCCTGGAGTTCATCACGCACACCTACGTCGCGGACTGAGCGGCCGGCGTCAGCCATCGCCGTCCTGGGACTCGTCGGCGGACAGGGGAGACCTGGGCGACTTGGATTTGGTGGACTTGGTGGACCTGGGCGACTCGGTGGACCTTGGAGACCCGGGGGCCTCCTTGCCGCCCGCCGGGTGGTGCCCCCGGGCCCAGAGACCGTCGGACTCCCGGGGCGAGAGCAGGGCGGCGAGGCCGTCGTCCAGGTCGAGCCGCCCGTACTCGGAGCCCGGGGGGAGCACCCGCAGCGTCCGCTCCAGCCAGGCCGACACCACGGCGGCGGACGCCTCCAGCAGCGCGTCGCCGTCGGGTGAGCTGAGCGCCATCAGCACCACGCTCTTGCCCTCGACCTTGGTCGGCCAGATCCGTACATCCCCGTGCCCGCACGGCCGGAACACGCCCTCGACGAGCAGTTCACGGGCGAAGGTCCACTTCACGGGGTGCTCGGAGGCGATGTGGAAGGTGATGTGCACGGCGTACGGGTCGTCCGTGCGGTAGGTGAGCCGGGCGGGCACGGGGACGCTCCGCTCGGGCGACAGCACCAGTTTGAGTTCGAGTTCGCGTTCGACGACGGAGTGCATGGGCTTCTCGCTTTCCTTGTCCGTACGGGCCGTCCGTACGTGCCCGGGGCCGGGCTCTGCAAGGAGAGAGCGGGGTGCCGCGCGGTTATGACGCGACTTTCATCAATAACTTTCTGTGACCGGCATCGTGCTTTCCGGTGTCCGCTTCCGGTGGTCCGCCGGGCTACTTCTCGATCCGCTCCTTGAGGCCCTCGATGAACTCGATGGGCAGCAGCACACTCGCCAGCAGGGCGCCGAGGAGCATCAGCAGGGCGATCACGCACCCCACCATCCAGGTGAGCGCCGTCGCCCCGGAGTCGGCGCTGGACTTGCGTACATCGACATTGACCATCTGGGCCACCAGGGACACATCCGTGACCGGGCCGTCGAGCAGTACGGAGTAGGTCACCCGCTGCGCCCTGCGCAGATACGCGGGGGCGATGACCACCTTGTTGCCGGCGGTGGACGCGGCGGGCGGCGGCACCGACGCGAGCGAGCTCTTGGAATCGAGCAGAGCCAGGATGGGCTCGCCGAGGTCCAGCTCCACCGGGGTGCCGTTGTGGAACATGGCGCTGACGATGTCCCGGCGCCCCTCGTTGACCAGCTGCACATCGGCGACGTGCGGGGCCGTGAGCGCCACGCCGTTGTGGGTGACGGCGAGGCCGGAGCCCGCCGAGGCGTGGTTGGCGAGCAGTTTGGTGGTCGAGCTGATCCGGTAGCCGAGCCGCAGCTTGGGGTTGTTCGCCTTCAGCGCGGCCCAGGCCGCCAGGACGCCGACCCCGAGGGTCACCCCGATCCCGACGATGGTCCACAGGATGGAGTTGGAATACCACTCGCCTGCCAGTGTCATCATGACTCCCCCGAGTGAACGGCCGTGCTACCTGGGGCATATGACTATCGCGACAAGCGCTCACCTGCCAACCTCACGGCGGCGGTACGGGGTTGCCTCGCCGCCCCGCCGCCCCGCCGCCCCGCCGCCTCGCCGCCCCGGCATCGGCGGGCCCGCCCCCTCGTACGGGCCCACCCCTCGCCCGGGTCCGCCCTGCGAATCCGGCTGAGCCGTGGCCGCCCCGGTCGGCGAGAGCCGCGCGCCGGGGCGCCGACCGGATCGCGGCCGGTTGGCCGACCGGTACCCCGTCCGCCGAGTCCGGACAAGCGGAACGTCCCCGGATCGGGGCGGTTACCGCCGGACTCGCCCGGGAGTGTGCGCGGGTCTGATAGATGTGGAGCCCTGAATTGAGGCTCTCTAGGAGATACGGGACCACGGTGATGAGCGCCCCAACCCCGGCCGGCGGCGACGGAAGTCCGGCCCCCGGCTACTATCCGGATCCGAGCATTCCGGGGTATGTCCGGTACTGGAACGGCGCGTCCTGGGTGCCGGGTACGAGCAGGCCCGCGCCGAAGTCGGGGGAGGCGATGCCCGCGACGCCCGGGCAGACGTCCCGTCAGACATCCGGTACCGCCGCGCCGGCCCCGACCCCCGCACCCCCGGCCCCGAGCCCCGCCGGCCCCGCGCCTTCGCAGGTGGAGGAGACCGGGCCGGTCTTCCTCGACGAAGAGCCGTCCGACGAGCCGTCGCGCCCGGAACCGGCGACCGCGTGGCAGGCGAACACCTCGCGGCAGACCGGTTTCGGCGGGGAGCGGGACAACCGGGTCTCGTGGGGCGGTCAGGAGCCCCGCGTCCCGGGAACCGCCCCCGATCCCAGGGTGCCCGTGCAGGGCCCTGACCCGACCGGTGGGGCGCTGCCCGGCGTACGGCCGCGTACGCCCGGCGAGGGGGGCGAACCGGCGGCGGAGGGCGCGGGCGGCGTCCGCCCGGCGACGCCGGCCCCGGCCCGGGCAGCCGCCCAGCCGCAGCCTCAGGTCCGGGTGCCGTCTCCGGCCCGGCAGCGGCCTCCGGCGGAGGGCACCATGGCCATCCGGGCCCAGGGCACCGGCCGGCCCGTACGGCCCGACCAGGCGGGCGCGCTCCCGGCCGCGCCGCCCGAGGCGGAGGCCGACCAGGCCCTCGTGGTCAGGTCCATGACGCCCCCCGCGCAGCCCCGTACCCCCGACGCGTCCCCGCAGGACCCCGTCACCGCCGGGCCCGGCGGCGGTTCGGCGTCCTGGGCGCAGCAGGTGCACCGGCTCGCGCAGCCGGGTGACGCGGGCGGCGGTGAGCCGCCGGTGGTGCCGTGGAAGCCCCCGGCCGACGATCCCTTCCTCCAGGCGGCCCAGGCCCACGCCGCGGCCCGCCCGGCGCCGCTCGGCAAGCGGTTCGCCGCCCGGGTGATCGACACCCTGGTCCTCGGCGCGCTGGTCGGGGCCGTCGCCGTACCGGTG
This sequence comes from Streptomyces sp. NPDC055078, assembly GCF_053607985.1. Lineage (NCBI taxonomy): Bacteria > Bacillati > Actinomycetota > Actinomycetes > Kitasatosporales > Streptomycetaceae > Streptomyces > Streptomyces sp. NPDC055078. The sequence continues at coordinate 5,156 of NZ_JBSGUP010000127.1, read as the reverse complement.
GTGTCCAAGGCCCTCGCCCATGTGGACGACAAGATCGAGGCGGCCAAGCAGTCGGGCACCACGGTCACCGTCTGGCTCGTCGACGGCACCACCGCCGTCCACCTCGCGATCGTCCTCGGCGCCCTGCTGGTCCTCGGTGTGCTGTACGAGACGGTGCCGACCGCGAAGTGGGGCCGTACGCTCGGCAAGAAGCTGTGCGGGCTCACCGTGGTGGACATCGAGTCGCACGGTCCCCCGTCCTTCGGGGCGGCCCTGCGCCGCTGGCTGGTCTACTCGGTCCTCGGCGTCGTCGTGGTCGGGGTGGTCAATGTGCTCTGGTGCCTGTTCGACCGGCCGTGGCGGCAGTGCTGGCACGACAAGGCCGCGCACACCTTCGTCACCCGAGGCTGAACCCCGGCGGCGGCTGAGACCGGCGGGGCGGCCGCAGTCGGCGGCGGCAGATCGCGGCGGGCGGCCGCAGCCGCCGGGGGCTGAATCCGCGTCCGGGACCCGCCGGCTGAGACGGCATCGGGCTGATCCGGCATCAGCAAGATCCAAACGAGAGGCCCTAAGGGGGTCCCCCGAACGGCGCGCGAGCTTTTGCGGGGGCCCCGCAGCCGGGATGCACTGCCCTCATGAGCAACGATCAGCCGCCGCCACCCTCCGGACCGGGGGGCCCCGACGACGACCCCTTCCGCAAGCGGCCACAGGAACCCACCCCGCCGGGCGAAGGGGGTGGGCAGGGACCGCCGCCCGGTTCCCCGTACGGCCCCGGCGGGCAGGGCGGCGGCCCCTACGGCAGCAGCGCCGGGGGAATCCCCCCGTACGACCCCAACGCCCCCGGCGGGCCCTATGGCGGCAGTCCCTATGGCGGCGGTCCCGACCCCCTCGCGGGCATGCCGCCGCTCGCCGACTTCGGCAAGCGGTTCGCGGCCCGGGTCATCGACGCGCTGATCGTCTTCGTCCCGCTGTTCCTGCTCTCGCTGATCTTCGGCGGCTGGGACGTCAACGCCGACAGCGGTGACGACTGGGACGACATCGCCAATCAGGTGAACACCGGCAGACAGTGGGTCTGGTCGCTGCTCTCCCTCATCGCCTACGTCGGCTACGACACCCTGATGGTGAAGAAGAACGGCCAGACCATCGGCAAGCGGCTGCTGAAGATCAGGGTCGCCATGCTCAACGACGGCAGCGTCCCGGACACCCGCTCGGCACTCCTGCGCGCGGCGGTGCTCTGGGTGCCCGCCCTCGTCTGCTGCTTCTGCGTCTGGTGGCTCGTCATCATCATCACGATCCTGGCCGACAAGCCGTACAAGCAGGGGCTGCACGACAAGGCGGGCAGGACCGTGGTGGTGATGGCTCAGCAATGAGGGGATCGGGACCGGGACCGGGCGCGGGCGCGGCGAACGGGTGTCAGCGGCGGGAGTGCTCGCCGACCCCGGCGGGCTCGCGCGACGCGGCCACCCGGGCGGTGAGCCCGTCGACCGGGGCAGCGGGCCGACCGCCGTGGACCGGCCGCCGCACGGTCCGCGCCGCCGCCCGGCTCATCGGCAGGGCGGTCGCGACCAGCAGACCGAGCGCCATCGAGGCCACGCCGACAGCGGCGACCCCGAGGCCGTTGGTGGTACGGGTGAACAGGAGCAGGGCGAAGGCCGAGAAGATGACGGTCGCCGAACCAGAGGCGAGCTGTGCGGCAGTCGGACGCGGCATGTCGGTATCCGTCCTGGGGGCATGTCGGGACATGAACGGGGGGATGTCTCTCAACGCGGTCGCACTGACATATGACTCTACGGGGCTGGATGCCCTCACGGAACCACGGTAAGCGTGACCTCACACACGGTGCCGGAGCATAGGGGGCGCACAGAGTCATTTGCCCAGCCAGCTGGCCGATTCCATGCGCCCGCCCACCGTCTCTCCATCGCCTGCCCGCTGTCGGATCGCGGGTCGGATCATGGGTCGGATCGCCTCAGGGCCGCGCCCCGTCCGCAGCCCCGTCCGCCGTCGGCTCGCGGCTCGCCCGCCGCCCGTCCGCCGTCCGGATATCGGAACTCGACGTCTGCATAGTGCAGTTGGATTGGCCGAGTCAAGGACTGTCTTTTCTTCTCCGACTACGGTCGAATGCCGTCACTTGTGACGCGCGACGACCTCCTCGGACAACCCCACAGAGTCCGCAGCGAAGGCGCGCGGGGGAGGACACCATCAAGTGACCACGAAGCGACGGACGATCAGAGCGTCCGCGGTGATTGTCGCGCTCGCCGCGACCACCGCGGCGGCCTCGGCGTTCAGCACCGCCCAGGCCGGTACCGGGCACGTTCAGAGGTCCCCGGCACCGGCGGCCGTCGAACGCCAGGACCCGGCGCCGCAACAGGGCCATGCCGAGCACGACCTCGACGGCCCCTTCAGCAAGCAGCAGGAACAGCGGCGCGCGGCAGCGCTGGAACAGGTCATATCCGGGGAAGCGACCGTGCAGCAGCGCGGCGCGTCCAGGGTCGTGAAGCTCGACGACCGCAAGTACGTCGAGCTGGGCCGGGAGAAGACCGACAAGATCTTCACGATCCTGGTGGAGTTCGGCGACAAGGTCGACGACACCACGATGTACGACCCGGACGGGCCCGAGGGCCCCGAGCCACCGGTCAGGAAGTACGGCGGCACCCCGGGCCCGCTCCACAACCGGATAGCCGAGCCGGACCGGGCCGCCGACAACTCCACGGCCTGGCAGCCGGACTACAACCGCGCCCACTTCCAGGATCTCTACTTCGGCTCGGGCAAGGACAGCGCGGGCAAGCCGAAACAGTCCCTGAAGACCTACTACGAGAAGACGTCATCGGGCCGCTACTCGGTCGAGGGCACGGTCTCCGACTGGGTCAAGGTCGACTACAACGAGGCCCGCTACGGTTCCAACTACTGCGGCGACTCCAACTGCGCCAACGTCTGGGACACCGTCCGCGACGGCGTCACCGCCTGGGTCGCGGACCAGAAGGAGCGGGGCCGTACCGACGCGCAGATCAAGGCGGACCTGGCCGCGTACGACCAGTGGGACCGCTACGACTTCGACGAGGACGGCAACTTCAACGAGGCCGACGGCTATATCGACCACTTCCAGATCGTCCACGCGGGCGAGGACGAGTCGGCGGGCGGCGGCGCCGAGGGCGCCAACGCCCTGTGGGCGCACCGCTGGTACGCGTACGGCACCGACGCGGGCAAGACCGGTCCCGCGGCCAACAAGGCGGGCGGCGCCCAGATCGGCACCACCGGCATCTGGGTCGGCGACTACACCATGCAGCCCGAGAACGGCGGCCTCGGAGTCCTCGCCCATGAGTACGGGCACGACCTCGGACTGCCCGACCACTACGACACCACCGGCGGCGGCGAGAACTCCACCGGCTTCTGGACCCTGATGTCCTCGGGTTCCTGGCTCGGCACCGGCAAGGGTTCCATCGGCGACCTGCCCGGTGACATGACCGCCTGGGACAAGCTCCAGCTCGGCTGGCTCAACTACACCAAGGCCAAGGCGGCGACCAGGTCCACCCACACCCTGGGGGTGGCCGCGTACAACACCCGCCGGCCGCAGGCGCTCGTCGTCGAACTGCCGAAGAAGCCGGGCACCACGACCGTGGTGAAGCCGTCCGAGGGCTCCCGGCAGTGGTGGAGCGACATGGGCGACAACCTCAAGAACACGCTGTCCCGCCCGGTGGACCTCACCGGCAAGGCGTCGGCCTCCCTCGAACTGTCGGCCTGGTGGGCGATCGAGAAGGGGTACGACTACCTCTACACCGAGGTCTCCACGGACGGCGGCACCAGCTGGACGCCCGTCGACGGCACCGCCGACGGCAAGCCGATCACCCGGGACGCCAGCGACCGGCCCGCGCTGACCGGCGCGTCCGGCGCCCACCGCAAGCTCGCCTTCTCCCTGGACGCGTACGCGGGCAAGAAGATCGACGTCCGCTTCCGCTACCGCACGGACGGCGGCGCGGCCGAGAAGGGCTTCACCGCGGACGCGCTCACGGTCAAGGCGGACGGCACGCCGCTGTTCACCGACAACGCCGAGGGCGGCGACGCGGGCTGGACCGCGAAGGGCTTCTCCCGGATCGGCGAGTCGGTGACCAAGGAGTACGAGCAGTACTACATCGCCGAGAACCGCCAGTACGTGTCGTACGACAAGACCCTCAGGACCGGCCCGTACAACTTCGGCTTCAAGGCGCCGAAGGACTCCTGGGTCGAGCACTTCCCCTACCAGAACGGTCTGCTGATCTGGCTCTGGGACGCCTCCCAGCGGGACAACAACACCAGCGTCCACCCCGGACACGGCCAGGTGCTCCCGATCGACGCCAATCCGGCACCGCTGAAGTGGGCGGACGGCACGCTGATGCGCAGCCGGATCCAGTCCTTCGACTCGACCTTCAGCCTGCGGCCGTACGACGGTCTCACGCTGCACCGGGCGGACGCCCCGACGCGGATCAAGGCGAAGCGGGGCAACCCCGTCTTCGACGACCGCAAGGGGGTCTACTGGTACCCCGAGACCCCCACGGCGGGGGTGAAAGTAACTGACACCAACACCAAAATCTCCGTCGTGCGTGAGTCCAGGAGCGGCGAAACGATCACGGTGAGGGTTGGTCCGTCGACCAAATAAATCGCATCATTGCAGGTCAGAGCTTGATCGGCCGTCGCCCTCTAGCGGGCGGCGGCCGATCGTGTTTAGGTGCGTGGTGCCAGACCGTTATTGACAGACCGTCTCACGGGGGAGTGGTGCCGGATGCCCGGCGGAGGTTTCAGCAGATTGCCGAACGGAAGCGTGGTGGTCGCTCTCAGCCTGCCCAGCCCGCTGGGTGACGGCGGCACCGCCCGCTTTCTCGTCCTTGCCGCGAACCGTGCCCGCGCCCTGACCAGGCTGCGGAACCTCGGTATGCGCGCGGTGTACCTCCGGGGGAACTCCGAGCCCCCCACCCCCGACGAGATCACCGCCGTGCTCCACCACCCGGACGGCCTCCTCTGGCGCACCCAGCCCCAGTCCGGCCAGGAACTCTGGCACCCGATCCGCACGGCCCCCACTGCCGGGCACGCCCTGCGGGGCGTGTCCTCAAACGCCGGACGGGCTGGCAGATCCAGCCCCGCCGGCGTTTGAGGCGCGGGTCTGGGGCGGAGCCCCAGCAGGGGCCCGCGCCGTCGCGCACGCCCTC
>NZ_JBSGUP010000126.1:0-15820 GCF_053607985.1 Streptomyces sp. NPDC055078 | reverse complement strand
TCCTCCGGCGCGCCGTGCGGCTGCACCACCGGGTAGAGCGGATCGTGGTCGTGCGGCAGGCCGAGGCTGTTCATATGGACCCGCAGCTGATGGGTACGGCCGGTGGTGGGCAGCAGCCGGTACCGGCCCAGCGCGCCCCGGTGCTCCAGCAGCTCGATCCGGGTCTCACTGTTCGGCTCACCCGCCTCCTCGAAGGCCGCGAGCACCCCCCGCTCCTTCACGATCCGGCTCCGTACGGTCCGGGGCAGGACGACGCCCGGATCGTACGGGGCCAGCGCCTCGTACTCCTTGACCACCCGCCGCTCGCTGAACAGGCTCTGATACGCGCCCCGGTCCTCGGGCCGGACGACGAACAGCACCAGCCCCGCCGTGAGCCGGTCCAGCCGGTGCGCGGGCTGGAGCCGGGGCAGCCCCAGATCCCGGCGCAGCCGGGCCAGCGCGGTCTCGGTGATATGACCGCCGCGCGGGGTGGTCGCGAGGAAGTGCGGCTTGTCCACGATCAGCAGCCGGTCGTCACGGTGCACGATCCCGATCTCGAAGGGGACCCGCTCCTCGGCCGGGAGATCCCGGTGGAACCAGAGCCACCGGCCGGGTGTGTACGGCTCGTCCGCGCCGACCGGCCCCTCGGTGGACACGATGCGCCCCTCCGTGAAGAGGGCGTGGACGCCTTCGCTCCCGATGGCGGCCCCGTACCGCGCGAGGAGATGGTCGTACACCGTCCCCCACACTCCCAGCGGATCCTCGGGCAGCCGCAGCCGTACCGGATCGACACCGTCCCGCTGGGGGAGCGGCGACGGCGGGCCCTTGTGTCTGCGTCTCACCGGGGCGACTGTATGCGTTCGGGATGCGTTCGGGATGCCTTCGGGATGCCTTCGGTAGGCGTACGGGCGGCATGGCCCGGTTCTCCACGGCGCCCGGGGCCGGTGTACCCCGTACCGGAGCGGGGAACGAGGCATCCGACTGGGCCTGACGGGGGGCAGCGACGATGAGCGAGTACACCGGGCCGGTGGAGTACGTCCAGGTGCGCACCGAGGACGGCGACTGGCTGCCGTTCGAGACCGCCGCGCGCGGCGGAGCGGTCCCCGCCGCCGGACGGCTCAGACATGTCGCCGACTACGCCGAGGAGACCATCGAACAGGGTGTGGACCGGATCAGGACGGTCGCCCGGACGATCACCACCGGGCTCGCCGAACTGCCCGAGCCCCCCGGCCGGGTTGAGGTCGAGATCGGGCTCAGAGCCACCCCCGAAGGCAGTCTCGCCATCGCCAGGTCGTCCTCGGACGCCCATATCAAGGTCACCATGGAGTGGCGGGGCGACCGGCTCCCGAAGCGCGGAGAGCGGGGAGAGCGGGCATGAACGAAGGGCTGGCCGCGATCGTCGCCGCCGCCTTCGGCCTGGTCGGCGCGGCCATCGGCGGCAGCGCCGCCGTCTGGGGAGCCAGGGCGACGGCCGCCTCCCTCCTCCAGCAGGTCCAGGCCCAGGCCGTGGCCGAACACGGGCACTGGCGGCGCGGGACCCGCCAGGACGCCTACGAGGCGTACATCGCCGCGCTGCACGACATGCACGACGCCCTGCTGAGCTGGCACCGTTCCGCCACGGCCGCTCCGCCGGCCACCGCCCCGCCCGCGCCCCCCGACTCGTACACCGACCGCCGCGACACCCTGCTGCGCGCCGGGTTCCGGGTGGAGGTGGCCGGTCCCGAACGGATGGACCGTCTCGCGACCACGGCGCACGACCGGCTCTCCGACCTGGCGGATCTGCTGCACCGCGACGGTGCGCGGTGGGACCCCGCGAGCGAGCGGGAGTGGGAGGCGGCGGCGCGGCAGTGCGAGGCCGCGTTCGAGAGCTTCACCGCCGGGGCGAGAGAAGTCCTCGACGCACCGACCACACTCTGAGCCGTTCCCATCGATCGTTCCCGGCCGCCACCTGCCCAGAAATGCAGAAAACCCCTGATCAACAGGGGTTTCAGCTGGTGTCCGAGGGGGGACTTGAACCCCCACGCCCGATAAAGGGCACTAGCACCTCAAGCTAGCGCGTCTGCCATTCCGCCACCCGGACGAGGTGTCTGCCGCCCGGCCCCGGGGGCCTGCGCGACGTGGGAAACCATAGCAAACAATCGCCGGTGCCCGAGCCCGCCCCTGGCCCGCTCACCCGCCACCCGCGCGCGTGCCCGATGGCGCCGGGTGACCGCTCTTGGGGTCCGGCGCCGGGCGCGGGAGGATAAGGGGGAACCACCAGCGGCGACAGTGAGAGGAATCAGCGTGAGCGAGTCGAACACGGCCCGTACCGTCTCGGGCGAGGACGAGGTCGTCGACCTCTGCCGTGAGCTGATCCGGATCGACACCAGCAACTACGGGGACCACTCGGGCCCGGGGGAGCGCGGTGCGGCGGAGTACATCGCCGAGCAGCTCGCCGGGGTGGGACTGGAACCGAAGATCGTCGAGTCCCACCCCGGACGTGCCTCCACCGTGGCCCGGATCGAAGGGGAGGACCCCTCCAGGCCCGCGCTGCTCATCCACGGCCACACCGATGTCGTACCGGCCAACGCCGACGACTGGACGCACCACCCCTTCTCCGGCGAGATCGCGGACGGCTGTGTCTGGGGCCGGGGCGCGGTCGACATGAAGGACATGGACGCGATGACGCTCGCCGTCGTACGGGACAGGCTGCGCAGCGGCCGCAAGCCCCCGCGCGACATCGTGCTCGCCTTCCTCGCCGACGAGGAGGCGGGCGGCGCGTACGGCGCGCGGTATCTGGTCGACAAGCACCCCGACCTGTTCGAGGGTGTCACCGAGGCCATCGGCGAGGTCGGCGGCTTCTCCTTCACGGTGAACGAGAATCTGCGGCTCTATCTGGTCGAGACGGCGCAGAAGGGCATGCACTGGATGCGGCTGACCGTGGACGGCACGGCCGGTCACGGGTCGATGACCAACAACGACAACGCGATCACCGAGCTGTGCGAGGCGGTCGGGCGGCTCGGCCGCCACAAGTGGCCGGTGCGGATGACCAAGACCGTGCGGTCGTTCCTGGACGAACTCTCCGACGCGCTCGGCACCCCGCTCGACCCGGAGGACATGGACGCGACCCTCGACAAGCTCGGCGGCATCGCCAAGATGATCGGCGCGACCCTGCGCAACTCGGCGGCCCCCACCATGCTCGGTGCCGGGTACAAGGTGAATGTCATTCCCGGCCAGGCGACCGCCCATGTCGACGGGCGCTTTCTGCCCGGCTACGAGGAGGAGTTCCTCGCCGATCTCGACCGGCTGCTCGGCCCGCGCGTCCGGCGGGAGGACGTCCACGGGGACAAGGCGCTGGAGACCAGCTTCGACGGGGATCTCGTGGACGCGATGCAGATCGCGCTGAAGGCGGAGGACCCGATCGCCCGCGCCGTCCCGTACATGCTCTCCGGCGGTACCGACGCCAAGTCCTTCGACGATCTCGGCATCCGCTGCTTCGGCTTCGCACCGCTCAAGCTGCCGCCCGAGCTGGACTTCGCCGGCATGTTCCACGGGGTGGACGAGCGGGTCCCCGTCGACGGTCTGAAGTTCGGTGTGCGGGTGCTGGACCGGTTCATCGACCAGTGCTGAGCCGGCCGGGGCGCAGCATGCGCGGCAAGGGTCCGGCCGCCGATCCGAAACTCCCATAATCGTCTGTATGTACGTACTCGACTGAGAAGAGTGAAAGGAGTGCCGGGCGCGTAGCCTCACGGGCCCCTCCTCGTTACAGGTTTTGCGGTCCGCGGCTGGGATCGCTTTGCCAACAAGGAGGAACAATGCTCAAGAAGGTCGTCGCTGCTGCGGCTGCCACTGGTGGTCTGGTACTCGCCGGCGCGGGCGTGGCCATGGCCGACGCGGGTGCCCAGGGTGCCGCTGTGCACTCTCCCGGTGTGCTCTCCGGCAACGTCATCCAGGTGCCCGTCCACGTGCCGGTGAACGTGTGCGGCAACACGATCTCCGTGATCGGGCTGCTGAACCCCGCCTTCGGCAACACCTGCGTCAACGCTTGATGTGGTGACTCGACCCATCAGGGTTTGGGTTTGAACCCGGGCGGTCCCCGAGTGCGCGCCATGCACTCCGGGACCGCCCGGCATTTCCGCCCCCGGGCAGAGAGCCCGGAGGTATTCCTGAACAAGACAGGGAATCAACCTATGCGACAGGTCACCCGCAAGGGCCTGATCACCATGGCGGCGGCGGGCGGCGCGATCGCGCTCGGCGGCGGTTATGCGCAGGCGGACGCCGGTGCGTTCGGAGGGGCATCGCATTCCCCCGGCGTCGGGTCGGGGAATTCGGTCCAGGTCCCGGTGGACGTGCCCGTGAACGCCTGTGGGAACTCCGTCAACGTGGTCGGCGCGCTCAACCCCGCCTTCGGCAACGAATGCGCCAATACGTCCGCCCCGGCCCGGCCCGCCAAGCCCGCCAAGCCCGGGAAGGGCGGCGGCTCCCACCCCGGCGCGGGCTCCGCGACCGGCGGCGGCTCCCAGGCGAACGGCGGGACGAGCCACTCTCCCGGTGTCGCCTCGGGCAACAACGTCCAGGCCCCCGTGGATGTGCCCGTGAACGCCTGCGGGAACACCGCGAACGTGGTCAGCGCGCTCAACCCGGCGTTCGGCAACAACTGCGGCAACCACACGTCCGCCAACCCCCCGGGGAAGCCCGTGCAGCCCCCGAACCCGGGCAACCCCGGTCCCGGCGAGCCCGCGAACCCGGGCCCCGGCGACCCTGGCACTCCCGGCAACCCCGGCACTCCCGGTACCCCCGGCCCCGTTGATCCCCGTAACGGCTCCGAGGTGCCCGGCGGACCCCAGAGCCCGGGCAGCCCGGGAGGACCCGGCACCCCGGAGACCCCCCGCGCGCCGCACGAGTCGAACCGCCACACAGCGCAGACCACCGACGACGAGCCCACCGGTGTGGCGGAACTCGCTCGCACGGGCGCCGACTCACTCGGACTGACCGTCCCGGTGGGCGCGGGAATGCTGCTGGCCGGCGCGGTCCTCTACCGCCGTGCCCGCGCCGCCGCGTAGCGGCGCGACCACACACCGGAACCCGGGGGCCCGCCGACCAGGCGAACAGCCCGGGTCCGAGTGCCCACCCGAATCCATGGGACCGGGACAAGGGAGCGGGCTCCGCCGATGCGGATCCCGCTCCCTGCCGTTTCACCAGGTGGCGCGCACCTGGCGGATGATGCGCCGGCGCAGCCGCACCCTGCGACTGCCGTCCCGGTGCAGACTCAACCGGTCCAACTCCCAGTGCCCGTACTCGGCGTGGTCGGTCAGCAGGCGCCTGGCCTCCTGGCGGGACACCCCGCGCGGAACATACACATCGACAAATTCGTATTCCGGCATCGCATCTATTGTGCGGGCGGAGCCCCGCTACGGATAGCGTCTGCACTATGTCTGATGCTGCGCAGCCCACCGCTGCCGAGGTACGTGCCGCCGCCGAGGCGGTCAAAGCCGCACTGGACCGTCACCTCGCGGCGGTCGAGAACCGCACGGGAGAGGACGACCCGGCCGTTTACGACGCGTTCAATGCCTTGGCCGTGGCGGCGGAGGCGTACGACGAGCGCCTCTACGACCGCTATGACGAGGTGACCCCCTTCGAGATCCCGGGCGCGGAGGAAGCACTGCCGCCGTACGCGGGCCCGGAGGAGCCGAACGCCCTCAGCGTGCTGATCCGCCGCGACTACGCGGTGGTGGAGCCCCAGCGGCTGCTCTCACAGGCACAGCGGATCGCCGAACTCGATCCCGACGAGGACACGGACAGCGCGCCGGAACGCGCCGAACTGGTCGGTACGAGCGTGCACGCGGCACTCGGACTGCTCTTCGGCGAGTACGAACCCGACGAGATCGCCTCCCGGCACAAGGAATTCGGTCTGGAGGAGGGCGACTCCACCCTGTGGGTGGCCGCCCTGGACGACATTCCGGACCCCGGCGACTGGCTCGCCGGACCCTTCGAGCAGGCGGACCCGCAGCGGATCGTCTGCCGTTTCGACGTCAGCGCGGTCTTCGACGAGGACGAGCTGGCCGGGGAACTGGACGACCTCGACGAGGTGGGCCGCTGACCTGCCCCACCCGCGCGGCAACAGGGCCCTGCCCTCGGGACGGTTCCGCCGGTTACGCCGGTTCCGTACGGGGGGTAAGGGCCCCGCGCACGCCCGGCCTCGCCGATGGCGCCGGTGAACCCGGCCGCGGCGGTCCGGCCGGTCGTTCCGGTCGACGGCCCAGGCCGATGACCCCCGGCCCGCTGATCCGGCGGCCCGCGCCGGAGGCAGGCGCACCGGGGCGTGGGGGCACGGTGAGCCGGGTCGCTCGCTGGGACCTCGCCGGGCCTCGCACGCCCCGGGCCGCGCGGCACCGCAGGGGAGCCGAGGGGGAGCCCAGGGGAGCCGCCCCGCGATGCCCCCCGCCCGCGGCCTCCGGCGGGGAGGGGCCCGGAGCCCGCTCACGCCCTCCCGGTCTGTCCGGCCCGATCCGGACGGGGGACCCTCCGGACGTGGACCCTATGGAACGGGGGCGAGCAGCCCTTCGAGGAGGGGCCGCAGCCGCGTCGTACGCTCCTGGAACGGGATCTCCGCCACAGCGCGCGGCAGCGCCTGATCCACCCCGTGCACCACCGACAGATGGCGCTCGGCCCGGCTGAAGGCCGTATGGACCCAGGGGCGGCTCAGCCCGCGCGCCGCGTCCCCCGGCAGGACCACCACCGCGGCGGGCCAGCGCGTCCCGGCCGCCTGGTGCGCCGTCATCGCCCAGCCGTGGCGCACCGCCGACTCGACGCGCTCCCTCGGCACACTCACCCCGGAGCCCGCACAGTCGAGGCGCAGCCCCTCGCCGTCCGCCGAGACGACCGTCCCGGATACGGTGCGGCCGGGCGCCGGTGTGTACACGACCCGGTCGCCCGGGTCGAAGCCGCCGAACCGGCCGGGGCCGGGGTTCAGCCGCTGCTTCAGCGCCGCGTTGAGCGCACGGGTGCCCGCCGAGCCCCCGTGACCTACGGTGATCACCTGGGTCCCCGCGGTCGGCACCCCGATGGCCCGGGGCACCGAGTCGGCGACGAGCTGCACCGTACGGTGGACCGCCTCGCCCGCGTCCCGCACGGGCACGATGACGACCTCCTTGCCGGGGGCCTCCACCGGGAGCAGCTCCCCGGCGCCGATCCCCGACACCAGCTCCCCGATCGGGCCGGGGTCCGGCACCCGGGACGCGATGTGCGGGCACACCCGCGCGGCCAGCAGATCCGCGAACACCCGCCCGGCACCCGCCGAACCGAGCTGCCCGGGATCGCCGCTGAGCACCAGACGGCTGCCGTCCGGCATCGACTCCACCAGCATCGCGGCGCTCTCCACATCGAGCAGCGGCGCGTCCAGCACCACCAGCAGATCCAGCGCGAACGCCCCGTCCCGGTCCCGCCCTGGCCCCTGCGCACCGGAGAGCAGCCCCGGGACGGTGACCGCCCCGGGGCCCGCCGCCCGCTGTCCGTACTCGCCGTGGACCGCGACGACCGCGCGCAGCCCGAGTCCGGCGGCGGCCCCGGCCAGCTCGGCAGGCTCCGCCCGCGCGGCCTCGCCCCCGCTATGGGTCACCAGACCGCTCGCCGCGACCGCGCGGGCCAGCTCGGCGGGCGCGGCGGACTCCCACCGCGCGTCGGTGCCGGACCTGGCCAGCCGGGCCAGACCGTCCGCGAGACTCTCCTCGGCGAGCGCGTACCGGTCGAGCCCCAGCAGCACCGGGGCGCCCGGCCGCCCGGACTCGCCCGCTTCTCCGCCGTCCTCCTCGACGTCCTCATCGCCGTCGGCGCTCCCGTCGACGGCGGCCGTCTCGTCCTGGAACAGCAGAACGGCGCCGTCGGCGACCGCCCGCTGGAGCGCCCCGTCCGGATCGGGCACCGACCGCTCGGCCAGCGCGCCGCGCACATCGAGGGCGTCCAGCGCGGTGTGCCCCCGCAGGGCCGCGCCCTCCAGCTGCCAGACGATCAGGGCCGCCGTCCGGCGCTCGTCGCCCGGCCCGCACTCACCTCCCAGCAGCGCCCGGGCGAACCCGTCGGCCTGCTCGGGCCGTACACCGGGCACGGACAGCAACCGCCAGGGGTCCGCCCGCAGCGCGTCGTCGGCCTGCTCCCCGAGCGCCCGGGCCACCTCGGCCGCGAGCGACTCGGGTGCGCCGCCCTCGGCGAGCACCCTTCGTACGGCGGCGACGGTCTCCGGCGCGGCCACCCGGGCCGCACCGCCGCTCGGAGGCGCGGGCGCCGGAACCTGCGGGCGCGGTGGCTCATCCATGGCAGGGGTCTGACGCTCCGGCGCGGGGGCGTCGAAGAACGCGTCCCCCGGCTTCGCGCCGCTCTCCACCGCCCGGACCGCCGCGAGCAGATCAGCGGCCTTGCCGCTCAGCTTGGTCCCGCTCTCGACGGGCCCGTCCTTCTCGGCCTTCCGCCGCTCGATCCGCGCCCGCAGCTCGCGCTGTGCGATGACCTCCGCCTCGGCCTCCGACGGCCCGGCCACGGCCGAGTCCACGGCCTCGCCGCCGGGCGCATCGGAGCCGGCCCCGGGTGTCTCGGCACCCGCACCGTCCGGTGGTCCGGCATCAGGCGTGTCCATGCCCGCACCGGCCGACGAGGCTCCGGACCCGTCCGCCCCGGCCCCACCGGCCTCGTCCCCGCCCGGTGCGGCTGCGCCTGCCCCGGACGCGGAACTCGCCGCACCGGCGGCCTCGGCAGCGTCCGGGGCCGGTGACGCCGCACCCGCCGCACCCGCCGCACCCGCCGCACCCGCCGCACCCGCCGCACCGGCGTCCCCGTCCCCATCGCCGCCCGGTACGGGCTCCGACGGGGCCGGCACCCCGGATGGCGCCCCGTCCGGGGCCGTCGCGGGCTTCTCGGACCCGGTCGGCGCGGCCGGCCGTGAGCCGCGCGCGCTCGCGTCCGGCTCGCTCGCATCGGTGGCCGGGGGTTCGGGGCTCGGCCCCCGGGAAGACGCAGTCACAGCGTGCTCCAGTCCTGGTCGGGATAGCGGTGCACGGGCGCTGACACATCGTCGAGCGCCTGGCAGATCTCGTCAGGAAGAGTAAGCGCCTCCACTGACAATGCCGCGGTGAGCTGCTGCGCGTTGCGCGCGCCGACGATCGGGGCGACCACGCCGGGACGGTCCCGCACCCAGGCGAGCGCCACCTGGAGCGGGGTGGCCGCCAGCCCGTCGGCGGCTGTCAGCACCGCTTCCACGACACTGTCGGCGGCCTCGTCGAGATACGGCTCGACAAACGGGCCCAGCAGCTCGGAGGCACCCCGCGAGTCGGTCGGGATCCCATGCCGGTACTTGCCCGTGAGCACCCCCCGCCCGAGCGGGGACGACGGCAGCAGCCCGAGCCCCAGATCCAGCGCCGCCGGGAGGACCTCCCGCTCGACACCGCGCTGGAGCAGCGAGTACTCCATCTGCGTACACGCCAGCCGGGTCCGCACCCCCGGCGCCGCCAGCTGCCAGGTCGCCGCCTTGGCCAGCTGCCAGCCGCAGAAGTTCGACACGCCCGCGTACCGCGCCCGCCCGCTGCTCACCGCGATGTCCAGGGCCTGGAGCGTCTCGTCCAGCGGGGTCCCCGGGTCGAAGGCGTGGAGCTGCCACAGATCGACATGGTCCGTCCCCAGCCGGGCCAGCGAGTCGTCCAGCGCGGCGAGCAGATGCCCGCGCGAACCGTCGACCCGGCGGTCCGGATCGGGCACGCTGCCCGCCTTGGTCGCTATGACGAGATCGCGCCGCGGAACCAGCCGCTCCACGAGCCGGCCGAGCAGATACTCCGAGTCCCCGCCCCCGTACACATCCGCCGTGTCGACGAGCGTGCCGCCCGCCTCCCAGAAGGCCTTGAGCTGGTCCGCGGCATCGTGCTCATCGGTGTCCCGGCCCCAGGTCAGGGTGCCGAGCCCGATGCGGGACACACGCAGGCCGGTGCGGCCGAGATACCTCTGCTCCATGACCGCTGAGATTACTGGTCGGGGGCAGGCCCCGAGTGAGCCTGTGGACAACCACGGGGAACACGGCCCCCTGACGGATCGGGCGCACCCGCGCTAGAGTCCCGGAAACATACGTTACTGATCAGTAAGAGGGAGCGGATATGCGGCTCGGCATCAACCTCGGCTACTGGGGCGCGGGAATGGACAGCGACAACCTCGCCGTCGCCAAGGAGGCCGACCGGCTCGGCTACGACGTCTGCTGGGCCGCGGAGGCATACGGCTCCGACGCCCCCACGGTCCTCAGCTGGGTCGCCGCCCACACCGAACGCATCGACGTCGGCTCCGCGATCATGCAGATCCCGGCCCGCCAGCCGGCCATGACCGCGATGACCGCCGCCACCCTCGACTCCCTCTCGGACGGCCGCTTCCGTCTCGGGCTCGGCGTCTCGGGACCCCAGGTCTCCGAGGGCTGGTACGGCGTGACCTTCGACAAGCCGCTCGCCCGCACCCGGGAGTACGTCGAGATCGTCCGCCGGGCGATGTCCCGCGAACGGCTGTCGTACGAGGGCGAGCACTGGACACTGCCCCTGCCGGACGGTCCGGGCAAGCCCATCAAGCTCACGGTCCACCCCAAGCGCGAGCACATTCCGCTCTACATCGCCGCCATCGGCCCCAGGAACCTGGAGCAGACCGGTGAGATCGCCGACGGCGCGCTGCTGATCTTCCCGTCGGCCGCCCACCTGGAGGACACCGCGATCCGCCATCTGCGGGCGGGCCGGGAGAAGGCGGGGAAGACCATGGAGGGCTTCGACGTCTGTCCCACGCTCCCCCTGGCGATCGGCGACGACATTCCCGCACTCGCCGATGTGTTCCGCCCGTACACCGCCCTGTACGTCGGCGGCATGGGCAGCCGGAAGCAGAACTTCTACAACCAGCTCGCCCGGCGCATGGGATACGAGAAGGAAGCCGCCGAGATCCAGGACAAGTACCTCTCCGGCGACAAGGACGGAGCCGCCGCGGCCGTACCGCACGAGCTGATCGACTCCACCACCCTGCTGGGACCCGTCGAGCGGATCGCCGAACGCATGGGGGCCTACGCGGCGGCCGGAGTCACCACTCTGACGCTCGCCCCGGCCGGCTTCACGCTCGACGAGCGGATCAGCGCGCTGCGCGCGGGAACCGAGGCCCTGGAGCGCGCGGGACTGAACTGAGCGAGCCGACGCGCCCGGGCGGAGCGCGTCGAACGGATGCTTCCGCGGCCGTGGTGGGGGCTCGGGGGGTCTCCCCGCCACGGCCGTCACGCATACAACGCGGTGGGCCCCGTTCCGGTTACTGCCCGGGGCCGACGCGCCACAAGTCATCCGTTCGGCGGAGTTTGCGCGGCCCACCTGTTGCCTCATCTTCCCGTGCGCGGCGACCCTTTCCTTGGATGTTCCGCGGATGCCTCCAGGAGGTGGCAGTGATGCTCTCGGCCCGCAGCCTGTTCCAGGAAATCATCGACAACGACGACGCCTTCCAGCTCTTCTGTTCGATCGCGGCCAGCGGTGAGGCCCAGGGCGGCTGGGAGAACGGCCGGATCGCCGCCCTCGTACCCGAGACCATGAGCGCGCTCGCCCCCAGGATCACCCGGCACGGCGCCGACGAGGACAAACACGGCCGGATCTTCAACGCCCTGCTCAAGAAGCGCGGCCTCGACCCCGTCCCCGTACCGCCCGAGGCCGACTACACGATGCTCCTGGAACGGCGGGGCATCGGTCTCACCCACGAGAAGCTGCGCCGCGACGAACCTCTTACCGAGGAGGACATCGTCGTCTACCTCTCGCACAGCCGGGTCACCGAACAGCGCGCCGCCGACCAGATGGACATGCTGGTCAAGTACTTCGGCGACCACCCCGAACTCGGCAGGGCGATCAGGATGATCTGCAACGACGAGGACAACCACCTCGCCTACTGCCACGAGGAACTGCTGCGCCTCGCCGCCACCGGCCACGGCCGCGCCATCCACCGGGTACTGCGCGAGAGCGCCCTCGCCGAGATCGCGGTCTACCGCGACGTCAGCCTCGCCGTGATGGCCCATATGGGGCGGCTGCTGCACTGGCCCCGCGCCAAGTCCGCCGTACTGGTGGCGGGCATTCACGGGATGTACGCGTACGAACGGTTCGGCGGCTGGCACCGCATGGTCGGCCTCGCCATGCCCGAGCGCCGGGGCGCCCTCGACGGCCCGGCCACCGCGGCACCCGCCTTCTGACCCGTACAGGGGGCGTGACGTACGGGTCCCGTCCGGAGCGCACGCCGGGCGGAACCCGTACGACCCGCCTCGGGACGGCGGCCCTCAGAGCCAGCCGCGGCGCTTGAACATCCTGAACAGCCCGTAGACCACACCCACCATCACCAGCAGCAGCACCGGATACGACCACTGCCACGTCAGCTCCGGCATATGGTCGAAATTCATTCCGTAGATCCCCGCGACCATCGTGGGGACCGCCGCCATGGCCGCCCACGCCGAGATCTTGCGCAGATCGTCGTTCTGCCGTACCCCCATCTGGGCCAGATGCGCCGCCAGAATGTCCGACAGCAGCCGGTCCAGGCTCTCCACCTGCTCATTCGCCCGCGTCAGATGGTCGCTCACATCGCGGAAGAACGGCTGCGAACGCTCATGGACGAATGGCACCCCCGCCCCCGCCAGCCGCGCCATCGGCCCCGCCAGCGGCCCGCTCGCCCGGCGGAACTCCAGCACCTGCCGCTTGAAGACATAGATCCGGGCGGCCGTCGGCGGCCCCGACCCGCTGCCCGTCGGGGCGAACACATCGGCCTCCATCTCCTCAAGGTCCACCTGGAGCTCCGCCGCCACATCGATGTAGTCGTCCACGACCGCGTCGCTGATCGCGTAGAGGACCGCCGTCGGCCCGTGCGCCAGCACATCGGGCTCGGCCTCCAGCCGCTTGCGTACGGCCGCGAGCGGCGAGCCCTCGCCGTGGCGGACCGTCACCACGAAGGAGTCACCGATGAAGACCATCAGCTCGCCCGTCGTCACCGTGTCGCCCCGCGGCTCGTACACCACCGGTTTGAGGACCACGAACAGCGAGTCGTCGTAGACCTCCAGCTTCGGCCGCTGATGGGCCCGCAGCGCGTCCTCCACGGCCAGCGGATGCAGCCCGAACTCCCGGCTGACGAGATCGAACTCGTCCTCCGTCGGCTCGTACATCCCAATCCACAGGAAGGCGTCACCGGCCGCGCGGGCCTCGTCGAGGGCGTCGGAGAAGTCGGCGGGGCCCCCGACGCGGCGCCCCTGGCGGTAGATGGCGCAGTCGACGATCACGGCGCGTATTCTTCCGCGCCCGCCGCCCGTACGCACCCCGGGACGCGTGTCCGCTTACGCTGGCGGGCATGGCCACGCTGATCCTCGTACGTCACGGACGCTCCACCGCGAACACCGAAGGGGTGCTCGCGGGCCGGACCCCGGGCGTCCACCTCGACGAACGCGGCGCCGCACAGGCCGCCGCGCTGCCGGAGCGCATCGCCGCCATCCCCCTCGCCGCCGCCGTCAGCAGCCCGCTGGAACGCTGCCTGGAGACGCTCGGGCCCCTGCTGGCGGCCCGCCCCGGCCTGGAACTGCGGACCGAGGACCGGATCTCGGAGTGCGACTACGGCGACTGGTCCGGCCGCAAGCTCAGGGAACTGACCGACGAACCCCTGATGGAGATCGTCCAGCACCACGCATCGGCAGCGGTCTTCCCCGGCGGTGAGTCCATGCGGGCCATGCAGGCCCGCGCGGTGCACGCCGTACGCGACTGGAACACCCGTATCGACACCGAGCACGGCGAGGACGCGGCCTATGTCATGTGCTCGCACGGCGACATCATCAAGGCGTTGGTCGCCGACGCGCTGGGTATGCATCTCGATCTCTTCCAGCGGATCCATGTGGAACCGTGTTCCGTGACAGCGATCCGTTACACCCGCACCCGCCCGTTTGTTCTGCGGCTCGGCGACACCGGGGACTTCGGCTCGCTGGCCCCGCACACCGGCGGCCCGGAAGACGGCGACGGCGACGCGGTCGTAGGGGGCGGCGCGGGAGCCCCGTGATCGCCCGCGCAGTAGGGTGGACGGGCGATCAGCCCGTACGTCCGTTCCCCAGTCCTCACCAGTCCTCAAGGGAGTCAGAACGTGTCCCGTCAGGTGTTCCTCTTCGACCCGCCGGACCGGTTCGTGGCCGGTACGGTCGGGCTGCCTGGACGCCGTACGTTCTTTCTGCAGGCGTCGGCATCGGGCCGCGTCACCAGTGTGGCCCTGGAGAAGACCCAGGTCGCCGCGCTCGCCGAGCGGATCGACGAACTGCTCGACGAAGTCGTCCGCCGCACCGGGGGCAACGCGCCGGTCCCCGCCGTCGCGCCCGCCGATGTCGCCGACACCGCGCCCCTCGACGCGCCGGTCGAGGAGGAGTTCCGCGTCGGCACCATGGCCCTGGCCTGGGACGGCGAGGAACAGCGCATGATCGTCGAGGCACAGGCGCTGGTCGAGCTGGACGCGGACTCCGAGGAGGATCTTGCCGAGGCCGAGGAGCGGCTGCTCCAGGACGAGGAGAACGGCCCGCCGATGCTCCGCGTACGGCTGACCGGGGCACAGGCGAGGGCCTTCGCCAAGCGGGCGCTGGACGTGGTGAACGCCGGCCGGCCCCCCTGCCCGCTGTGCAGCCTGCCGCTCGACCCGGAAGGACACGTATGCCCGCGCCAGAACGGATACCGCCGGGGAGCCTGACCGCCCTGGACCTGCTCGCCAAGGGCGAGCTGACCGTACGCGGCCGGGTGCGCGAGGCGTCGAACGCGGTGCTGTTCTGCTCGGTGGCCTACGAGGGCGAGGAAGCCTCCTGCGTCTACAAACCGGTCGCGGGGGAGCGGCCCCTGTGGGACTTCCCCCACGGGACGCTGGCGCAGCGCGAGGTCGCGGCGTACGAGATCTCGGAGGCCCTCGGGTGGGGCCTGGTACCACCCACCGTCCTGCGCGACGGTCCGTACGGCGAGGGCATGGTCCAGCTCTGGATCGAGACCGGTCCCCCTGACACCGCGACCGCGACCGCTTCCGCCGGCCCTCCTGCCTCCGCCGCCTCGGCTGACCCCGCCGCCTCCGCTGACCCCGCCGCCTCGGCGGCTCCCGCGGGCTCTCTGCTCGCGCTGGTCGAGGACGAGGAGCCGGGGGAGGGCTGGAAGGCGATCGGCTTCGCCGAGGTGGGCGAGGGGCGCACCGCCCTGCTCGTCCACGCGGACGACGCGCGGCTGCGGCGGCTCGCCGTGCTGGACGCCGTGATCAACAACGGTGACCGCAAGGGCGGTCATCTGCTGCCCGCCACGGACGGGGCCCTGTACGCGATCGACCACGGGGTCACCTTCAACGTCGACGACAAGCTGCGGACCCTGCTGTGGGGTTGGGCGGGGGAGCCGCTGCCGCCCGAGGCGCTGGACGCCCTGGGGGCCCTGGAGGCCGCCCTCGCGGAGGGCGGCGGGCTGGCGGGGCGGTTGCGGCGGCTGCTGACCGGGGCGGAGGTTGCCGCGGTGCGCGAGCGGGTCTCCGCTCTGCGCGCCACGGGAATCCACCCGTCCCCGTCGGGCGACTGGCCCCCCATCCCCTGGCCGCCGGTCTGAACCCACCGCTGCGCGTGCGCTTCGGCCGCCTGGGCCCCAGGAGGGGCGGGTTTGCGCGGCTCCCCCGGCGGTCCGCCCCGGGGATGCGCGGGTCCTCGCCCGGGCCCGGGCGGTCCGGCGGGGCTCTGCCCCGCACCCCGCTCCTCAAACGCCGGAGGGGCTGGATTTCAGGGCCTGGTTCTGCGCGGCCATCCCCCTGGCGGGCAGGCCCCGGAGCGCGCGAGCCCTTGCCCGGGCCCGGGCCGTCCGGCGGC
>NZ_JBSGUP010000125.1:0-15824 GCF_053607985.1 Streptomyces sp. NPDC055078 | reverse complement strand
CTCCGGTGGAGTCCGTCCCCGGCAGCGGGTGGTTACTGCTTCTGCGAGAGGCGCTTGTTGAACTCGCCTTCGACCTGCTTGGCGGCGTCGGCCGGCGACTTGCCGTTCAGGACGGCCGTCAGATAGGTCTTGATCGGGTTGGGGGCGTTCTCCACCGCGGCCCACTCGGGGATCAGCGGGGTGGTGCCACCCTGCTTGGCGGCCGGGGCGGCGGCCTCGGCGACCGGGTTGCCGGCCAGGTTGCTGTTGAGCGACTCCTTGTTCGGGATGACGCCGTTCAGCTTCGCGAGCTGGCCCTCGTACTTGTCGGAGAGCGCGAGCTTCAGGAACTCCTTGGCGAGCTTCTGGTTCTTGCTGCCCTGGGCGACGGCGAGGTTGGAGCCGCCGAGGAACACACCCTCGGGCTTGTCGGCGGTCTCACCCGGGATGGTGAAGTAGCCGATCTCCTTCTCGATGGCCGCGTTGGCCTTGATCGCCGTGCCGGCCTCCCAGCCCATGCCGACGAACGCGCCCGTCTTGCCCTTGGCGAAGATGTCGGCCTGCTGCGGGGTGGCCTCGTCCTTGTCCTTGGGGGCATCGGAGTAGGAGGCGTACTTCTTGTACAGCTCGGCGGCCTCGGCCACCTTCGGGTCGGCGAGGTTGGAGACCCACTTGTCCCCGTCCTTCTTGACCAGCTCGGCGCCCTTGCCCACGGTCAGACCGACGAAGAAGTACCAGTTCTGGCCGGGCATGTAGATGGGCTCGGCCTTGCCCTTCGCCTTGATCTTGTCCAGCGCGGCGAAGAACTCCGCCTGGGTCTTCGGCGGCGCGGCTATGCCGGCCTCCTTGAACACGGACTTGTTGTAAAGGACGACGCGGTTGGCGAAGAACCACGGCACGGCGTACTGCTTGCCGTCGATCACCGAAGCCTTGTTCAGGTTCTCGGCCCAGTCGGTGCCGATCTCCTTCTTCAGGTCCTCAAGCTCGGCGAGGCCACCGGTCTTGGCGTAGGCGGCGGTCTGCGTGTTGCCGATCTCGAATACGTCCGGCGGGTTCTCCTCGGAGAGGGAGGTGGTGAGCTTCTGCTGAATACCGTTCCACTGCTGAACCTCGAACTTCAGCTTGGCCTCGGTCTGCTTCTCGAATTCAGCAGTCAGGTCTTTCTGCCACTGGTCGGGGGTGGAGCCGTCCATCATCCAGACCGTCAGGGTCTTGCCCTTGAAGCTGCCGGAGTCGCCACCCTCGTCGTCACCATTGTCGCCACCGCACGCGACAATACCGACCATCATGCCTGCGACGCCGATCGCCGCGATGAGCTTGCGCTTCACGCCACCCTCCTCAGGGATGTCTGCAACCCCTGCCCACCGCAAAGCTGATGCACTAGTACTGCTCGTACCGCAGAGCTGATGCTTGGTACTGCTCGTGGGGCTGGGAACCGGTCATTAGTGGTTTAGACCAGTACCGGGAGCTTGGCCTAGACCTTTCAGGCTGTCAAGGCTCGCCAGAAGGCCCGTCACGTCCGTTATCAGACCGACATCTGAGCGTCGGAGTGAGCCGATGAGACGGTGGACAGTAAACCCCAACCGTGCCTCCAGCACCTTCAGTACCCATGCGTAACACGCGTTGCAGGGGGGTGCCCCGGACCGCCGCGCCGGGGGCGCCCGGGGCACCCGCCGGACGCTCACCGGGCCCCCTCCGGGACGCTTGCCGTGCACGCGCCGGGCACGCGGCGGACGAGTACCGGACGAGCGCCGGGACGCTCATACGCCGGGTGCGGGGAGGCCCCTCAGGGCGGCCCGGGCCGACTCTGACCAGCGGCGGGCGCCTCGGCGGGTCGTGGTGACAACATGGCGTTATGGACTAGACCAAGCCCTGTACCAGAGGTGTATAAGGGGGGCACTCGTGCCCGTTGCCCAGCCGGGCACCCAAGGGGTGCCGCCCTCGGGCCCGCCCGTGCCACGATGTGACCCTAGTTATGGAGGAATCGGTGACGGCAGCACAGCAGACCGGAAGGCAGGGCATGGCCACCACGGGGGACGGCACGGAGAAGCAGGGCGGGACGGTTGCCCGCCCCTCGCGCGTGCCCAAGTACTACCGGCTCAAGCGTCATCTGCTGGATATGACCGAAACCCTGCCCCCGGGCACGCCGGTCCCCCCCGAGCGCACCCTGGCCTCCGAGTTCGACACCTCCCGTACGACCGTCCGCCAGGCGCTCCAGGAGCTGGTGGTCGAGGGCAGACTCGAACGGATCCAGGGCAAGGGCACCTTCGTCGCCAAACCGAAGGTCGCCCAGGCCCTGCAACTGACCTCCTATACGGAGGACATGCGGGCCCAGGGCCTGGAGCCCACCTCGCAACTCCTCGATCTGGGGTATGTCACGGCCGACGACCGGCTCGCCGAGCTGCTGGACATCAACACCGGGGGACGCGTCCTGCGCATCGAGCGGCTGCGGCTCGCCAGCGGGGAGCCGATGGCGATCGAGACGACCCATCTGTCGGCGAAGAGGTTCCCCGCGCTGCGCCGCTCGCTCGTCAAGTACTCCTCGCTCTACACCGCGCTCGCCGAGGTCTACGACGTACGGCTCGCCGAGGCCGAGGAGACCATCGAGACCTCACTCGCCACACCGCGCGAGGCCGGGCTGCTCGGTACGGACGTCGGGCTGCCGATGCTGATGCTCTCGCGGCACTCGGTCGACGCCAACAATGAGCCGGTGGAGTGGGTACGGTCGGTCTACCGGGGCGACCGCTACAAGTTCGTCGCCCGCCTCAAGCGCCCCCATTAGGGGTGTTTCCGGTGAATCAGGGGGCTCCGCCGGATCCTCGTTCCTCATTCCTCGTTCCTCGTTCCTCGTTCCTCATTCCTCGTGGACCGGGGTGATCTCTGAGAATCCGGCGGTGTTTCATCTGACGTTGAAACCGGTCAGAAGGCCGGCACCCCCTGCCTAGATTCGTCCCTGTACCGACCGCCGACACGGTCGACGTCGAATCCACCAGGGGAAAACGAAATGCGCCTCACCTCGAAACTCGCCACCACCACCATTGCCGCCGCCATGGCAACCGTAGCCATCGGCACGCTCAACACCACAACCGCCCAGGCCCAGGAATCCGCCCCAGGCGCCATGGCGACCCTCGGCAACAAGACCATCGACCTGAGCGACGGCTGGCAGAACGCCGACGTCTGCTCCGTCGGCCCCTCCGGCAAGACCACCTGCGTCGACACCGACACCATGACCGCGCGGGAATCCCGCGCGGCAGGTGCCTGCAAGAAGAACTGGGTATGTATCTGGGACAAGAAGAACTTCAAGGGCCGCATGCTCAAGTTCAACCACGAGTACTGGCACAACCTGGCCGACTGGGGCTTCAGCAACAAGGCCGAATCAGCCCGCAACCACCAGAACACCATCATCCCCGACCACGCGTACCTGGCGACAGGCCGCAACGGAAAGGGTAAGCAGAAGAAGATCCCCGAGGGCTACAAGTACGGCTCCCTGGGCAAGTTCAACAACAAGGTCAGCAGTATTTACGGCTGACCCTCCGAGGGTTCCCGAAATGCCCGGTGTGCCGTCATGGCTTCGCTCATGACGGCACACCTGTGTGATGCCTGCTACCGCCGGTGGAGCAGGCCGGCACCGAGCGGGGTGACCTCGTGCACCACGCTGTTGCCCTCGCGGGAGCTGACGATCAGCCCGGCGCGGCGCAGCACGGTGAGGTGCTGGCTGGCCGATGACAGGAGCAGACCGGCCCGGCGGGCGAGCTGGCTCGTGTTGCTCTGGTGGCGTTCGCCGACGGCCTCCAGCACCGCGGCACGGCTGCACCCCACCAGGTCGGCGAGGGTGTCG
Source organism: Streptomyces sp. NPDC055078 (assembly GCF_053607985.1). NCBI lineage: Bacteria > Bacillati > Actinomycetota > Actinomycetes > Kitasatosporales > Streptomycetaceae > Streptomyces > Streptomyces sp. NPDC055078. Next base: position 12,007 of record NZ_JBSGUP010000125.1, on the reverse strand, counting down.
CTCGCGTCGTCCGCCGGTTCCGAGTCCCACGGTTCATGACCGAGCGGGTACACCAGTACCGGCACCGCCTCCCCCGGTCGCACCAGTGTCACCGGGTGACAACGGCAGAAGTAGGAGGGCACCAGTAACAGGCCGCGTCCCTCCAGGTGCAGGTCGCGGTCCACCGGATAGTCGATGTCGAGGACGGGCGCGCGCCACCGCGCGGACGGTGACAGATCGCGGAGCAGCCCCTCCACCCCGCCGGAGGCCAGGAGCCGGCCTGCCCGGTCCCGTTCGCGTGCGGTGTGCGTCAGGATGCTGCCGAGGAACGGGGTGATCGCCACGTGCTGGTAGTCCCGGAAGGACCGGTCGAGGTGGGCAAGTGCCGGGCCACGGCCTTGGTACAGGTCGCGGACCCATGGCGACAGCGTCCCGCCGGCGGCGAGGAGTCCGATGTCCTGCCGCATCTCGTTTCCGGGAGTGCGGAGGACCGGCTCCACCGCCTCGGCCGGGCACAGCGTGTCCGTGTGCGGGGTGAGGAAGTCCGGGAAGTAGCCCTGTTTCGGGATGAGTTCGGCCAGCGCCAGGGCCCGCGGCGGCAGGTTCGGCCGCACCCGCCCGCGCCACCAGCCGCCGAGGAGGCCGGCGCTGCCGTCCTGGAGCCAGTGGGTGCTCAGTACGGTTTCCCACATCAGAGCCGGTGCGCTCGCCACCCGTGTCCGGGCCAGGTCCGTGGCGGTGAAGTGAATGCGCAGCATGTGTCCCCCGATCACAGCTGTTTACCTGGGCCCGTACCGGGCGGCAGGGGCCCCGGTCAGCAGCGCCCAGTAGCGGTCACCGTAGGACCAGTGCCACCACTCCGTCGGATAGTTGATCAGTCCCGCGGTGGTGAGCGCCGCCCTCAGGGTGAGCCGGTTGCGACGTGCGTGGCCGGAGATGTTCGGGGCGTCGGTGTAGCAGGCGCCATCGCTCGCCTCCGGGCTGGCGTCGACCGGTGTGCCGAGGTCGAGTTCGTCGCCGTCCCTGGTGCACAGGGTGAGATCCACGGCGGCACCGGCGACGTGCGGCCCGATCTCGGGCGGCGCCAGCGAACGGCTGACCTGGGTACGCAGATGGTCGTCCGGCCAGTCAGGGTTGGCCCGGCGCAACTCGGCGGCGTACGCGTCGAAGTACCGCCTCTGCAGGGCGAGGGGGCGGTACCCCTCGGTGACCAGCAGCCGCAGCCCGTCGGGCAGCAGGCGGGCCGCCCTCTCCAGGCGCACGGCGACCCCCTCGCGGACCATGCTGTACGCGCCGTCCGGATCCGCCTGTCGTGGGTCCACGTCGAGAAGGGACGACTCCTGTAGGTCGACGAGCGGCTCACCGCACTCGACGACGGAGATGTGCGCCACTTCGGGTGCGTTCATCAGGATGATCGAGGTCATGTCATGCCCTTCGCCGTCCCGCGTGCGGGAAGTGTAGGCGGCGCGTGCGCGCCCGGGCCCCGGGGAGAGGCCGGTGGTGCGGCACTCTCCCCGGGGCACCCCCGTAGGGCGTGTTGCGAAAGTCCCGCCTGGCCCGCGACGCCTCCGGGCGTACGGCGCTACTTTCGAAACACCCCCGTAGGGCGGCGATCCTGTCGGCCGTGGCGGTGCTACCGCCTTTCGGGCGAGACGTAGCCGACGACGTCGCCGCGTTCCGTGTTGGACCGATCGCGCTGGTAGACGCCTTCCGTGCCGCCTCCGCTCGGCGTCTTCGTGGTGTTGCCCTCGATGGTCGTCAGCTTCTTCCCGCTCTTGCGGTACTTGACGACGACACCGACGTGGTCGATGTCCCAGCCGTTGTTGCCGAGGCTCGGCTTGCCGTCCCAGTCGTAGAGCACCACGTCACCGGGCTTGGGCACATAGGAGCCGCGCTTGTGCCACGTGCCGGTGCCTGCCTTGGCGGCCCGGTAGAAGGAGCCCGCCCACGGGTCGATCCCCTTGGTCCTGGCACCCGCCTTCTTCCAGGTGTAGCGGGCGAAGTCGGCGCACCAGTTGTTGGAGCGCCACTTCACACCGCCGGTCGTGGTGCCGCAGATGTTGTCGCCGCTGGTCTTCCAGTACCCGCTGTAGAAGTTGCAGTTGTTCTTCTTCTCGCGGTTGTGCTTCGGGTTGTTCTTCTCGATGGTGGCCGTTTTGACGATATCCGCCCGTAGGGGGGTCGACGCGGCGGACGCGGTCGTGGTCAGCGACCCCGCGGCGACGGCACCGCCGGCGAGGGCGGTGACCGTGAACATGACCGCCCGGCGGCGGAGGACGGGCGTCCTCACCGACCGGGAGGCCGAGGCGGATGATGAGGCGGATGCCGAGGCGGTCGTGCTGCTGTTCGTCGTGCTGTTCGTCGTGCTGGACATCAGTGGTCCTTCCCCGTTGCTTCCCCGTTGTGCCGGAAGCTGTTTCCCTCCGGCATCAGCAAGGTTCGCCGGGGCCTCTGCAGTTTGCCTGCAAGCCCTCCGTAACACGCTCACCGCGGCTTACAGCTCATGGCGCTCCTGCGTGCCGTACTCCCTGAACACGGACAGCGCCTCGGTACGCAGCGCCGCCGCCCCCGGCCCGTCGCCCAGCGCCTCACGGGCGGAAGCGAGATCGCGCAGCGTGCGGGCGCGGGGCAGCCGCAACTCCAGTGCGTCCCACAGGCGCACGGCCGCGGCGAGCCGCTTCTCCGCCTCATGGTGCCGCCCGTCGGCCAGGGCGCACTCGCCTGCCGTGCGCAGGGTCAGCGCCTCGCCGAACCGGTCCCGGTACGCCCGGCAGACGTCGAGGGCGCCGAGCAGCTCCGCCTCCGCCTCCCGGGTACGTCCCAGCCGCAGCCGAGCCTTGGCACGGGCCCGTTCGGCGTACGCCGCCATCAGCGGATCACCGAGTCCCGCGAGAATCTCCAGCGCCCGTCCGGCATGCCGTTCGGCCTCCTCGTACGCTCCGAGTGACCGGTGCACCAGGCTCAGCGTGCGCAGCGTGAGTGCTTCACCTCTCCGGCTGCCCAGGCGCCGATAGCCTCGCAGCGACAGGTCGAGGAGTGCCGACGCACGGTCGTGGTCGCCGAGTTCGAGGAGTACGGAGCCACGGAGGCGGCAGGCAAGACCGACGCCCGCGTCATCGCCCAGGCGCTGGAAGATGTCGACGGCGCGGCCCAGCGCGTCATCGGCGGCGTCCAGTCGGCCCAGCTCACGCAAGTTGCCGCCGAGCCCCGCGAGGGCGGCGGCCTGGCCGTGCGCATCGCCGATGTCGGCGCACAAGGGCTCGGCCTGCCGGAAGTAGTCCTGAGCCTCGGCGTACCGGTCCTGTTCGAAACGCAGTTGCCCCAGGCCGATGAGCAGCAGCGCCTCGCCGGCGCGGTCCTCGGCACGCCGGGCGGCGGCCAGGGCGGCGTCGTGGCTGCGCCACCAGGCGTCGAAACGGTTGCCGACGGCGAACGACGAGGAGCACAGCACCGTCGCTGCGGCACAGGCGAGGGTGTGCAGCCCGAAGCCCGCCGCGCGCTCGACGGCCGTGGCGAGCGCGTCGGCCTCGGCCTCGAACCAGGCGAACGGATCGGCGAGCGCCCGCCGGGTGGTCGCCGCGCCCACATCGGCGGCTGGTCCGCGGCCCCGCGTGCCCGCCTCGTCCCACTCCGCCCTGCCCCCGCCGGCGGACCGGTTGACGCTCGCCGATCCCCCGAGATAGGGCCGCAGCACGACCACCCCCGAAGGCGCCTCCTCCGCGACGCGCTCCACCAGGCGCAGGCCGGCGGCGAGCGCCCGCCCGACCGACGCCGTACGTGTTTCGAGCGAGTCGTCGGCCTCGGCCCGCTCCGCGGCGTACACCCGCACCAGATCGTGCGCCCGGTAGCGCGACTGACCCGCGGAGTCGGTCCCCGTCCAGTCCAGCAACTGCGCGTCGACGAGCCGCTCAAGCACTTCCTCCGCCTCGTCCTCGGCCCCGTCGACGAGCAGCGCCACCATCCAGGGGGCCGTGTCGCACGGTCCGAGCACGGCGAGGCGGCGCAGTACCGTGCGGGCGTCCCTGTCGAGCGACTCGTAGCTCAGCCCCAGACTGGCCCGGACCTCCAGATCGCCCACGGCCAGCTCGTCGAGGCGCCGCCGCTCGTCCTCAAGGCGGTCGGCGAGGATGCGGTGTGTCCAGTGCCGGCGAGTGGTCAGCCGGGCCCCGGCGATCCGCAGGGCCAGCGGCAGACCACCGCACAGGGTGACGATGCGCCGGGCCGCGGCGTCCTCGGCGGGATCGTCCGTCGCGCCCCGGGCGCCGGTGACCCGGGTCAGCAGTTCCAGGCTGCGTGCCTCGTCCAGGACAGCGAGATCGGTACGCCGGGCCCCGTCGAGGCCGCCGAGCCGGGCCCGCGAGGTGACCAGCACACCACAGCCCGCGCCGCCCGGCAGCAGAGGCCGCACCTGAGCCTCCTCGCCCGCGTCGTCAAGGACCAGCAGGAGCCGGCGACCCGCGACGAGGCCGCGGAAGAGGTCGGCACGCTCAGCGGCATGCTCGGGCGGTGCCGCTCCCAGCGCGCGCAGCAGCCTCCCGAGGACGTCGCCGGATGTCACGGGACCGCCGGCGCCCTGTAGTTCGGCATACAGCTGACCGTCGGGGAATGCCTCCATGGCCAGGTGGGCGGCCTTCACCGCGAGGGCGGACTTGCCGACACCGGCCGGCCCCGACACCACCACGACGGCGGGCGCGTCCCGGGGTGCGGTGAGCCCGTCGACCACCTCGGCGATCTCCGCCTCGCGCCCGGTGAAGTCCCGGATGGCAGGCGGCAGCAGGGACACGGGCCGGGGTGTGACGGGCACCTGCGGCACCGAGACATCAAGGGCCGCCGCACCCTCCTCGGCGCGCAGCAGCACAGGGTCGGCCCTCAGGATCTCTCCGTGCCGCCAGCAAAGCTCGGGTCCGGGGTCGATCCCGAGTTCCTCGGCGAGTACGGCACGTCCCTCCTCGAACACCGTGAGGGCGTCGGCCTGCCGCCCCACCCGGTAGAGGGCGAGCATGAGCTGTCCTCGCAGCCGCTCCTTGGTCGGGTGGGCGCCGACGAGTCCCTTCAGCTCGGTGACCAGCTCGCTCTCCCGCCCCCCGCATTCGAGTTCGGCGGCGATGCGCTCCTCGACCACGGTCTGCCGGGCCTCCTCAAGCCGTGCCGCCTCGCTCCGCAACGCCTCGCCGACCCCGCCCAGCGCGGAACCACGCCACAATTCGAGCGCGGCACGCCCCGACCGGGCAGCGGCGGAGTGATCACCCCGCGCGGCGGCCCGCCGCCCGGCCGCGGCCAGTTCCTCGAACCGCCCGAGGTCCACCGTCCCGGCGTCGGGCCGGATCACATATCCCGGCGCGCGCGTCTCGATCGCCCCCCGGCGCGCTTCCGGCAGGGCCCGCCGCAGGGCCGAGACATACGTCTGGACCAGTGCCCGGGCCGTCTCCGGCGGCTTTTCTCCCCATATGACGTCCACCAGATCGTCGGCAGGTACGACATACCCGGCGCGCAGCAACAGCGCGGCCAGCAGGGCACGGGGCTTGGGCCCGCCCAGGCGCAGGCAACGTCCCTCCCACATCGCTTCGACCGGCCCGAGTAAACGGTATTCCACAGCCATGCTCTCCCCCGAGGCGTGACGGACACTGACTCACGCCTCATGGTCCCCCAACCGTCCCGGCGGAGCGAGGAGCAGGGGGATTCCGTAGCGCATTGTGGGATGGTGTCGCGGGGCTGCCAGGCGACCCTCGCCCGCCGCCCTGCCGACGCCTTGGGCGCCTCTGGCCGACGCCTTGAGTGCCTGCCCGCCACCTCTCCGCCGCCTCTCCGCCGACCCCTTGGGCGGTCTCCGGCGACCCTTGGGCGGCTCTCCGGCGGCTCTCCGGCGACCCATGAGACCTGACCCCTCATAAGGCGGGCGGCACCACCGCGACACAAGATGTGGGGGGTGCCGCATCTCAGTGCCCCCACATGTATGCTCATCTCGCTGTCGCCGCAGAGGAATCCGGTGCGAATCCGGAACTGTCCCGCAACGGTGTGCTGTGGTGCGCTTTGTCGTACCAGCAAGTCCGAGCGTCTGCCGACAGCGCACCCGGCTCATCCGACCCGGGTGCCCAGACGTCCGGGCCTCGCGGTTGGGTCGGCGGACGCCGTACGGAGTGCTGCCCCGACCCGGGTACGCACTCTCTTCGGCGCTGCCCTCTCGCCCCGGCCCGCGAGCCGAGCGAGGGAGAGCACCACGTGACGATCGCGCCAGCCGATCCGGCCACAGACACCCCAGAAGCCTCAACCGTCTCCCCCCTTTCCGGGCGGATGCCCGCCCCGGCCACCGGGCAGGCCGGGGACGGCCGGACCGAGCCTGGCCGGACCGGCGACGCGCAGCCCGGGGACGTACAACCCGCCGACGTACAGGTCGGCGACGTACAGGCCGACGACGGGCGGTCCGAGAACGGGCGGTCCGACAGCGGACTGCCCGGTGACAAGCGACCCGGGAATGAGCCTGGCGACGGCCCCGGGACCGCGCTGCTGCGGACGCTGACCGACCTCACCGCCGACCTCCCGGACACGGACCCCGGCCGGGTCGCCGCCGCGGCGCTGCGCGGCCGGAACGCCGGATCGGACGCGGCGGAACTCCGTGGACTCGCCATCGACGCCGCCGCGGGCCTGATCTCCGAGGACCCGGCGTACTCCCGGCTCGCCGCCCGGCTGCTGGCCCGCGCCATCGCCGACGAGGCGGCGACCCAGGGAGCCGTCTCGTTCTCCGCGTCCGTCGCCGTCGGCCACACCGAGGGTCTGATCGCCGACCGGACCGCGGAGTTCGTCACCGACCACGCCGCCCGGCTGGACGCGCTGATCGACCGGGAGGCCGACGACCGCTTCGGCTACTTCGGGCTGCGGACCCTCTACAGCCGCTATCTGCTGCGCCACCCGATCACCCGCCAGGTGATCGAGACGCCCCAGCACTTCCTGCTGCGCGTCGCCTGCGGACTGGCCGAGGACCGCTCCGAGGGTGCGGCGGGTGAGGTCGCCGAACTGTACGGGCTGATGAGCAGGCTCGACTACCTCCCCTCCTCCCCCACCCTCTTCAACTCCGGCACCCGCCACCCGCAGATGTCGTCCTGCTATCTGCTGGACTCCCCGCTGGACGAGCTGGACTCCATCTACGACCGGTACCACCAGGTCGCACGCCTCTCCAAGCACGCGGGCGGCATCGGGCTCCCGTACTCCCGTATCCGCGCCCGCGGTTCACTGATCCGCGGCACCAACGGGCACTCCAACGGCATCGTGCCGTTCCTGAAGACCCTCGACGCCTCGGTCGCCGCCGTGAACCAGGGCGGCAGGCGCAAGGGAGCCGCCGCGATCTATCTGGAGACCTGGCACGCGGATGTCGAGGAGTTCCTCGAACTGCGCGACAACACCGGGGAGGACGCCCGGCGGACGCACAATCTGAATCTCGCGCACTGGGTCCCCGACGAGTTCATGCGCCGGGTCGAGGCCGACACCCGGTGGTCGCTGTTCTCGCCGGCCGATGTGCCGGAGCTGGTGGATCTGTGGGGCGACGACTTCGACGCCGCGTACCGCGCGGCCGAGGCGGCGGGCCTGGCCCGTAAGACCCTGCCCGCCCGTGAGCTGTACGGCCGGATGATGCGTACGCTCGCCCAGACCGGCAACGGCTGGATGACCTTCAAGGACGCCGCGAACCGTACGGCCAACCAGACCGCGCTGCCCGGCCACACCGTCCACTCATCGAACCTCTGCACCGAGATCCTGGAGGTCACGGACGACGGGGAGACGGCCGTCTGCAACCTCGGCTCGATCAATCTCGGCGCGTTCGTGGCGGCCGATGCCGCCGATGGTACGGACGGCGGCGCGGGTGGTACGGACAGCGGCGCGGAGCTGGACTGGGAGCGGCTGGACGCCACCGTCCGTACCGCCGTCACCTTCCTCGACCGGGTCGTCGACATCAACTTCTACCCGACCGAGCAGGCGGCCCGTTCCAACACCCGCTGGCGGCCGGTGGGCCTGGGTGTCATGGGGCTCCAGGACGTCTTCTTCCAGCTCAAGCTGCCGTTCGACTCCCCCGCCGCCCGGGCGCTCTCCACCCGTATCGCCGAACGGATCATGCTCGCCGCGTACGAGGCGTCCGCCGGTCTCGCCGAGCGCGGCGGCCCGCTCCCGGCGTGGGAGAAGACCCGGACCGCGCGCGGTGTGCTGCACCCGGACCACTACGGGGTCGAGCCGCACTGGCCGGAGCGGTGGGCGGCCCTGCGTGAGCGGGTCGCCAGGACGGGGATGCGGAACTCCCTCCTCCTGGCGATCGCCCCGACCGCGACGATCGCGTCCATCGCGGGGGTGTACGAGTGCATCGAGCCGCAGGTGTCCAATCTGTTCAAACGCGAGACGCTCTCCGGGGAGTTCCTCCAGGTCAACTCGTATCTGGTGCGAGAGCTGAAGCGGCTGGGCGTCTGGGACGCCCAGACCCGGGAGGCGCTGCGCGAGTCCAACGGCTCGGTGCAGGGCTTCACCTGGATTCCGGCCGAGGTGCGGGAGCTGTACCGCACGGCGTGGGAGATCCCGCAGCGCGGTCTGATCGACATGGCCGCCGCCCGCACCCCGTATCTCGACCAGTCGCAGTCGCTGAATCTGTTCCTGGAGACGCCGACCATCGGGAAGCTCAGCTCAATGTACGCATACGCCTGGAAGCAGGGGCTGAAGACGACGTACTACCTGCGTTCCCGCCCGGCGACCAGGATCGCCCGCGCGGCCGGTGGCGGCGGTTCGGTTCAGGCAGGTGCTGCCACGGCTCCCGCTCCCGCGCCCGACCCCGCCCTCGCACCCGTACCCGTACCCGTACCCGTACCCGTACAGCAGCCGTCGCCCGACGACGCCGTCGCCTGCTCCCTTGAGAACCCCGAGTCCTGCGAGGCATGCCAGTGATGTCCACCTCCCCTGCGAAGACTCACGCGAAGAAGCACGAGAAGAACCTCCTCGACCCCGGCTTCGAGCTGACCCTGCGCCCGATGCGCTACCCCGACTTCTACGAGCGCTACCGGGACGCGATCAAGAACACCTGGACGGTGGAGGAGGTCGATCTCCACTCCGATGTGTCCGACCTCGCCAAGCTGTCGCCGGGCGAACAGCACATGATCGGGCGGCTGGTCGCGTTCTTCGCGACCGGGGACTCGATCGTCTCCAACAACCTCGTCCTGACCCTGTACAAGCACATCAACTCCCCCGAGGCGCGGCTCTATCTGAGCCGTCAGCTCTTCGAGGAGGCGGTGCACGTCCAGTTCTATCTGACGCTCCTGGACACCTATCTCCCCGACCCGGATGACCGGGCGGCGGCCTTCGACGCGGTCGAGGAGATCCCCTCCATCCGGGAGAAGGCGCATTTCTGCTTCCGCTGGATGGACTCGGTCGAGAAGATCGACCGTCTGGAGACCCAGGCGGACCGCCGCCGCTTCCTGCTGAATCTGATCTGTTTCGCGGCCTGTATCGAGGGGCTGTTCTTCTACGGCGCTTTCGCGTACGTGTACTGGTTCCGCTCCCGTGGCCTGCTGCACGGTCTCGCGACCGGCACCAACTGGGTGTTCCGCGACGAGACCATGCATATGAACTTCGCGTTCGAGGTCGTGGACACGGTCCGCAAGGAGGAGCCGGAGCTGTTCGACGACGCGCTCCGGCAGCAGGTCACCGACATGCTCAAGGAGGCCGTGGAGGCGGAGTTGCAGTTCGGCCGCGATCTGTGCGGCGACGGGCTGCCCGGCATGAACACCGAGTCGATGCGCGAGTACCTCCAGTGCGTCGCCGACCAGCGGCTGACGCGGCTCGGCTTCGCCCCGGTGTACGGCTCGCGGAATCCGTTCTCCTTCATGGAGCTTCAGGGGGTGCAGGAGCTGACGAACTTCTTCGAGCGCCGCCCGTCGGCGTACCAGGTGGCGGTGGAGGGGTCGGTGGACCTCGGCGAGGACTTCTGACTCGGCGCGGAGTTGTGACTCGGCGCGGAGTTGTGAGCGGGCCGGGGCGGGGTGGCCGGGGCAGCCGGCACGAGGGGGCTGTACCGGGCGCCCCGGCCCCTGCCCGTCCGGCCCCTGTCCGCCCGGCCTCTGTCCGTCCGGTCCCTGCCCACCCGGTCCCGTTCGCCCTGCTCCGCCGCCCGTAGCTGACGGTCGACGGCACGGTCCCTGGCATGCCCGAGCAGGGACGGGAACAGCAGCAGACCGGCGGCGGTGAGGACGACGATGAGGGCGATGAACGTGTTCATATGTCCACTGTCGTCCTCGCCCGCCCACCCCGGCAGTGGCAGGACCGCCATGAACCATCGAATTACTGCCACGCCCGTGCGACACTCACCCCATGCTGAAGAATGTGGCCGTCGTGCTGCTCGAAGGTGTGCATCCCTTCGAGCTGGGCGTCCTGTCCGAGGTGTTCGGCCTGGACCGCAGCGCGGACGGAATGCCGCTCTACGATTTCGAGGTCGTCTCCGCCGAGGGGCCGACGCTGGCCACTCACGCGGGGTTCACCCTCACCGCGTCGGAGGATCTGCACCGGCTGGAGGCGGCGGACCTCATCGCCGTCCCCACCGGCGACGCCTTCGTCGTCCGTGACTACCCGCCCGGGCTGCTGGCGGCGCTGCGCCGGGCCGTCGAGCGGGGCGCGCGCGTGCTGAGCGTCTGCTCCGGGGCATTCGTCCTGGGTGCGGCGGGCCTCCTCGACGGCCGCCGCTGCACCACCCACTGGCGGCACTCCGCGCAGCTGGCCGAGCGCTTCCCGCTCGCCGACGTCGACCCCGATGTGCTGTACGTCGACACGGGCCGGGTCATCACCTCGGCGGGCACGGCCGCCGCGATCGACGCCTGCCTCCATATCCTCCGCGCCGAGCACGGGCCCAGGGTCGCCAACTACATCGCCCGCCGTATGGTGGTCCCGCCCCACCGCGACGGCGGCCAGGCCCAGTACATCGAACGCCCCCTGACCCAAGCCCGCTGCGACACCGTGGGCGAGGTCCTGAGCTGGATGGAACGCCACCTCGACCGCGAGATGACGGTCGAGCAGCTCGCCGCCCGCGCCCATATGGCCCCCCGCACCTTCGCCCGCCGCTTCCACCAGGAGACGGGGACGACCCCGTACCGCTGGCTGCTTCGTCAGCGGGTGCTGCTCGCGCAGGAGCTGCTGGAATCGACCGACCAGACGGTGGACGCCATCGCGGGCCGCAGCGGCTTCGGCAACGCGGCGGCCCTGCGCCACCACTTTCTGCGCACCCTCGGTACGACCCCGAACGCATACCGCCGTACGTTCCGGGGCCCGGTCCGGGACAGCGTCTGAGCCCCGCCGCGTAGCCCCGACCACACCGGTCGCCCGAACAAATGACCGAACAAACGACCGAAACTTGTCAGTTCCTGGCCCTGTAGAACCCCACCGGCCCCAACCTCAACTTCACTGCCCCCACCTGGCACATCTTCATCGGCATGGTCAAGCCCGACTCCTGACCTGGCGCGGTTCGGACGCCCGGCCGGAAACCTTCCGGCCGGGCGTTTCGCATCACCGGCCCCCGACCGCCCGCACCCACCCGGGCATGGCTCATTGGCGTCTTCCCTCCCCCGCGCACGCACACGAACATCGCTCAGGTGATTCACAGACCTGCGTGTGAGAAGGGGGAGTCGTCATGACGCACATGCCTGGCCCCGAGGAGCGCGACAGACCCTGGTCCGGAAGGAGTCTGCGCTATCTGTCCGGAGGACTGGCACTGGCCCTGTCCGTGGCCCTGCTCGACGGCACGAGCGCGGCGGTGGCCGCCGAGCCCGCCGCGCGCTCCGCGCCGAAGAAGGCGGCGGTGACGGAAGCGGCGGACATCGCGTCCGCGCGTGTCGCGGCCCGGTTGTCGGGCCGCCGCGTGGAGGCGCTGTCGGAGCGTACGGAGACCTCGACAACGTGGTTGAACAAGAACGGTTCGCTGACGACCGAGATCGTGGCCGGTCCGATCCGGTTCCAGGACCGGTCCACCGGTGACTGGCGGAACGTCGATCTGAGTCTGGCGAAGGCCGCCGAC
>NZ_JBSGUP010000124.1:0-15894 GCF_053607985.1 Streptomyces sp. NPDC055078 | reverse complement strand
CCTCCGCACCCGCGGAGGTCCTCAGCTGCCCCGGGCCGCTACGTCGGGGAAGGGCCCGCTACTTCGCGGAAACGCCGGTCAGCCCCCGGGTCTGGCCTCCGGAGGCCGGCTTGAGCTGGACCCAGCCGGCGGTGCTGGGAACGCCCTCCTCGTTGAGGAGGAAGAGCATGTAGTAGCCGGGCGGGGCGGCATTGGCCGACGGGGGTGCCTGGAGTTCGATGAAGCTGCCGCCACGGCTCTTGATCCGCAGATCGAGATGGCGCTGGCTGGTGTTGACCGAGTGGGTCGCGGTGGTCGGCGCCAGCAGAACGGCGCGGGTGACCGATGCGGCCGTATCGCTGCTGACGGTGATCTTCTCGTTGAAGTTGACGGACGGGTTGAACACCTGGCCGAGGTGCGGACGGCCGCCCTGCTGGAGGTAGGCGGGTTCGTAGATCTCGATGCTGCCGTTCATGTCGTCGGCGACGTCGGGATCGTTGGCGAGCTGCTGGAGTTCATCACCGGTGACCATGACCCGGCCGTCCGGGAGCACCACGGCGTTGGAGTGGTAGCCGCGCGGCAGCCGCTGCGCCGGGCCGAGCTTCCAGTTGCCGTTCTCATCGCGCAGTTCGACCTGGCGGTACTTCGGATCCGCGTTGGGGTTGTACGGGCCGTTGCCGTAGTCGCGGATGTCGTAGGCGCCGTTGACGGTCATCAAGGTGGCGTCCGGCATGAGCAGGGTGTTGTCCTGGGTACGGCCGAAGGCTCGCGCCTTCTCCTTGCTCCACTGGTTGCCGACGAACTGGTACGTGTTCGGGTCGTCCCGGTCCCCGCCGAGCACCAGCACCGAGTCCGGGCCCTTGAAGCCGGCCGGGAGCGGCACGGCGGACCCGTAGTTGCGCGGCATGCCGTCCGGGCGGGGTGCCAGGTCCGTCCGGGTCTCGCTGGTGATGTCGAACTTCCACTGCTGGTCGGGGTTCCGGCCCAGCCCGTAGATCTTGCCGTCGCGCAGCGAGAAGAGATGCGGATAGTCACGCTTGTACGGGGCGTCGGCCCTGAACCGCTCCGGCGCCCAGTTCACCGGCCGGTCCGTCTTGGCCGTGGGTACGGGGTTGCTGAGGGCGGGGAAGCGCTCGACGATCGGGGTGGGGGTGCCCCAGCCGAGTTCCGACTGGCCGGACATGATCAGCTGCCGTCCGTCGGCACCGGTCACCACCGACGGGTACCACCGGCCGGTCGCCATGTCCTGGTTCTGGTACCACCTCTCCTCCCATGGGTCGAAGACGAGGGAGAGCTTGGCGCCGCTACCGCCGTTGCCGCCGAGGTTGCCGCCGAAGACGCCGAGCATTCCGTTGGGCAGGAAGGAGTGACCGGCGCAGAAGAACGGCGCGGGGCGGGGCTGGTTCAGCCCGTCCGGCATATTGATCACCGGCGGTGTCACCTTGGTGAACGAGCCCGGGGCGGTGCCCTTGGCCGGATCCCACAGATACGCGCGGCCCGCGTTCTCCTTGCCGATGGTGTCGGTCGGCGCGGGCTCCTTCTGCGGGTTGTTCTCGATCCGCTCGAAGGAGAACAGCAGCACCTTGCCGGTGGGGAGCATGGCGATATGGGCGGCGAAGTCCGGGGACTGGAAGTACTCCCGGAACCGTCCGGCGTCCATCGGGTCGAACCCCGCGTTGACCTGGGCCTGGGAGGCGCCGAGGGCCTTGAGCCGCTCCGTACGGGTGGTCTGCGGGTATTCGCCGACGGCCCGGATGGCCCGCCTGGTCATGGCGTGCTCCTCGGCGTGGTCGGCGCCGATGGCCCGCGCCTCGTCAGGGTCGGCCTTCGCGGAGTCGGACTTCGTCCGTTCTGCCTTCGCCCGGCCGGTCTTCGTCCGGTCGCCCTTCGACGGGCCGGTCTTCGTGCGGTCGCCCTTCGGCGGGTGGGTGTGCGCCCGGCCGGCCGAGGGGGAGTCACCGCCGCTCCCGTGAGCGGCGGCCGGACCGGCGGACAGCACGGTGAAGGTCAGCGCGGAGACGGCGCATACGGAGATCGCGGTGGACAGCGCCCTCCTGGACGACGGCCCGGACAGCTTTCTGTGGGACATGGAACTCCTAGCGAGAGAGGGACAGGGCCCGCGCGGCGGCTGTCGCGGCAGCGTCGTGCCACCGGCCCCGAGGGCGAACACATGGTGTGAAGAGATGGCTACCCTAAGTGTCGGATTGCCGACTGTCCGCTGTCGCGCGATGCCGTGCAGGCGGGTGAGGCTCCCGGGGCCAAGCGGGTCAAGGCCCTTGCGGACGAGGGGTTTCGTCGCGGCGCACCTGATCGGGCAAGGGGGGCCTCCGGTGCGTCCACCTTTCCGGTGATTCACATAGAGCGTCACCATGACTACTGTCCGTGACTTGCGGCAGGTGTGGCCGCTGCCCGCCGCCCCCTGGCCGCTGACGGACAGCCGCTGCCCGGTGTCCGCCGTCCGCAGACCACTGTCCGATGGTGCTGATCGCCGTCCGCTGATCATTGACCGCTGATCATTGACCGCTGAGGAGAAGGCATGGCAGAAGCGCTGAAGCTACGGGAGAGCGACGACATCCAGGGTGATGTGATCGCGGGCTTCAAGAAGGACCGTATGACCCTGCTCTTCCTCAAGTTCGAGGACCCGACGCGGGCGCGGACCTGGGCGAAGCGGCTCGCGTCCCAGATCTCCACCACCCGGCAGGTCGCCACCTTCAACGCGGCGTTCCGCCAGGCCAGGCAGGCCACCGGCGGCGATGACCCGCAGAGCCTGAAGGCCACCTGGACGAACGTCAGCTTCACCTACGAGGGTCTTAAGGTCCTCGTCGGCGGCAAGGACCCGCTGCCCTCGGTCCGGCAGGGCGGCACCCTGGAGGCGTTCAAACAGGGGTCGGACAAGCGCTCGCTGGGGGACACCGGTGACAGTTCCCCGGAGAACTGGCTGTTCGGCGACGGCAAGGGCCAGACCGTCCACGCCGTGCTCACCGTGGCGTCCGACACCGCCCAGGGGCTCCAGGAGGCGCTCACCGACCAGCGCGAGGCAGCCGCCCAGGCCAAGATCGTGATCGTCTTCCAGCAGGACGCCGCCACCCTGTCGGGCACCCGCCGAGGCAAGGAGCACTTCGGCTTCAAGGACGGGGTCAGCGAGCCGGGTGTGATCGGCTTCGACGAGCCGGACCCGCGCGATCCGGCGTACGTCAAGGATCACCCCGGCACCCGGCTGATCCCGGCAGGCGAGTTCGTCGTCGGCCACGACCGGGTCGGCGGGATCCCGTACGACGAACTGCCGGAGTGGGCCGCGAACGGCAGCTTCCAGGTGGTGCGCAGGCTCGCCCAGGACGTCCCCGGCTGGTGGGCCCAGGTCGCCGCCCAGCTGAAGGTTCTGCGCAAGGCCAAGGTGGTCCCGGACGAGGCGACCGGCGAATGGCTGGCCGCCCGGCTCGTGGGCCGCTGGCGCTCGGGCACCCCCGTCGCCAAGTGCCCGCACGCCGATATGCCCGACAACGCCCTCGCGGCTCAGGACAACGACTTCGGCTATCTCAACGACCCTGAGGGATTCACCACCCCGCTCTTCTCGCATCTGCGCCAGACGAACCCCCGGGACGGCCTCCAGGAGAAGCCGGGCGGGCCCCCGCTCCCCGAGAACCCGGTCATGGACCGACGCCGGATCATCCGCCGCGGCGCCCCCTACGGGGCACCCTTCGACCCCGCGTCGGACGGCCCCGGCGGCCCCGACCACCCGCGCGGGCTGCTCTTCGTCTGCTACCAGTCCGACCTCGTGGAACAGTTCGAGTTCATCCAGAAGCGCTGGATGAACGAGCCCGACTTCCCGCCGAACCGCCCCACCAAGCCCGGCCCCGACGGGATGGTCGGCCCCAACGGCGAACTCGCCTTCGAGACCCCCGACGCGACGACCGGGCTGAGCTTCCAGCCGTTCGTCACCACCGAGGGATCGGTCTACGCCTTCGTCCCCTCGCTCACCACACTGCGGCTGCTGGGCGAGGGCCGCCTCACCGACAAGCTCCCGAGCGTCGTCCGCCCGACCGACGCGTTCCTCCCGATCCCCGATCGCCAGCGGGAGCAGGGCAAGAGCTGGTACTGGGCCTACGGGACCGGCAGCGGCGGACCGGTCTGCCGCACCATCTCGATCGCCGACGGGTCCGCGCACCACGACGTCGAGGAGCGCCCCGACCGGCCGCTGACCACCTGGCCCTGCTACACCGGGGTGTCCAAGGTGGACGCGATCCTGCCGGTCCCGGACGAGCAGCGCGTCAACGGCCGCAGCCGCTACTGGCTGTTCCACACCGTCGAGGGCCGTCAGGTCTACCGGGTGATCTCGGTCCTGGACGGAGCCGAGTCCGGCCTCGCACCCGACGCGGCCACCGCCGTCGACCGGCCCGACCGGCCGATCTCGTCCTGGGCCTCCTTCAACGGAATCGAGCAGGTGGACGCCTTTCTGCCGGTCCCCGACATGCAGCGGCGGAACGGGCAGAGCCACTACTGGCTCTTCCACTCCACCCCCGGCCAGCAGGTCTACCGGCTGATCTCGATCGCCGACGGCTCCGCACACCACGATGTGATCGAGCGCGGCGACCGCTCGCTGAGCCTGTGGCAGTCGCTGGCGGGCATCTCCCGGGTGGACGAGTTCCTCGCCGTGCCGGATACGCAGCGCGTCAACGGATTCAGCCTGTTCTGGGTGTTTCACCAGGACAAGTACCGCATCATCTCCATCGCCGACGGCTCCGGGCACAGCGACCAGGTCGTGGTCGATGACCGTTCGATCGCCCTGTGGAAGTCCCTGACCGGCTGAGGCCCGCCGATGGCGCGGGTGACGGCCGCCCGCGCCACGGTCGTGTGTACGGCAGCGGGGTGCGGGCGCCGGCGTGCGGGGCGCCGCCGTCCGGGCCCGGGTCACTACCCGGCCGCCCTTGCCCGTACGCGCCAGGGGTCAGCGTCGTCCGGGTCCGGGTCCGGGTTCGCCGACTCAGGGGTCGGGTCCGGGTCCGCCGGGTCCGGGTCAGCGCCCGGCCGCCCCCGCCCCGGCCGGGCTCGTCGCGACCGCCCCCGCCGCCACCCTCCCCGCAGCTCCTCGCTCCGCCGCCCTCGCGGCCTCCACCGGATCGCCCCACACATCCATCGGGACGACCCCGACGCTGCGGCCCTGGTCGTCCAGCAGCCTGCCCGTCCGCTTGATGTACCCGAGCGTCACGGTCCGGTCGACGACCTGCACGGCGGGAAACCGCTCGGCCAGGAGGAGTTCCAGCCGGTGACTGTCGTTGAGCGTGCGCAGCCACGCGTTGTGGTGGAAGTTGCCCGCGCTGCCGGTGAGGAGGGCGCAGGCGCGGGTCTCGGGGACGGCGGTGAGGCCGTTCGCGATCGAGTCCAGTTGATCGGCGGGTGCTCGCGCCCACAGCGTCACCGGGATCGGCCACCCCGACAGCGTATGGGCGACATCGCAGCGGAACACCAGCGCCCGGACGGCCACCATCGACCGCAGCCGCCGCTGTACGGTGCTGATCGCGCACCCCACCTCCGAGGCCAGTTCCGTCAGCGAGGCGCGGCCGTCGCGGCCCAGCATCCGCAGAAGTTGGCGGTCCACCTCGGGGAGCGGTCTGACCGTGCGGGTGCCGGTGAGCGCCGGTGAGCCCATCCGCTCCAACTGCCGGGCGTCCAGCGCCCTGAGCCGCCAGTCGCCGCCCAGCGCGTACGCCCTGGTGACCAGATGGGTGCGGGTGGACCGGACCCCTGCCACGGCCCCGATGGCGTCGTGCACATAGCGCGAGAGCGCGTGCAGGCCGGGTGTCGCCACGGTCAGCAGCAGGTCGTGGGCGCCGCTGGTGTGCTCCACGCTGATCACATGGGGCCAGCGGGCCAGCGTGGCGGCGGTGGACAGCACCCGCCCGGCCTCGCAGTCGACCGCGATGAACGCGGCGGTCCGGAGCAGGCCCGCCGGGTGGGCGGTGACCCAGGCGACTCCCGCCTCCGTCAGCCGTGCCCACCGCCGCGCGGCGGTGACCGGGTCCACCCCGAGGGCGGTGCCGACCTTGGACCAGGGAGCCCGGGGATCGAGTTGCAGGGCATGGATCAGGGCCAGGTCCAGCTCATCGGGGTCGGTGGCAGATTCCTGCATCGATGGAACCCCCCTTAGCACAATCCTGCGATTTTCGATCCATCACGGGCCTTCGGCAACACAATGCCCTACCGGAGGAACCGGTGCCCCCATCGAGGAGTGATCCGTGACGATTCTGGAAGATGCGAAGGAGTTGCAGGGCGATCTGGTGCGGCTGCGCCGGGCCCTGCACGCCGAACCCGAGATCGGTCTGCACCTGCCCCGTACCCAGGAGAAGGTACTCGCCGCACTGGACGGGCTCCCGCTGGAGCTGACCACCGGTACGGCGCTCAGCTCGGTGACCGGCGTTCTGCGCGGCGGCCGGCCGGGTCCCGCCGTACTGCTGAGGGGCGACATGGACGCGCTGCCGGTCGCCGAGGCCGGCGGGCTTGACTACGCCTCCCGTATCCCCGGACAGATGCACGCCTGCGGCCACGACCTGCACACCGCGATGCTGGTGGGGGCCGCGAAGCTGCTGTGTGCCCGCCGTGAGGCGCTCGCGGGCGATGTGGTGTTCATGTTCCAGCCGGGCGAGGAGGGATACGACGGCGCCCGGCTGATGATCGATGAGGGCGTCCTCGAAGCGTCCGGGGCGCGGCCCGTCGCCGCGTACGCCCTGCATGTGGCGCTCGGGCAGGCGGCGAACGGGGTGTTCAGGACCCGCCGGGGCCCGCTGCTCGCGGCCTCCGATTCGGTCCGGGTGACCGTGCGCGGCCGGGGCGGGCATGGGGCCGCCCCGCACCTCGCGCTCGATCCCATCCCCGCGGCCTGCGAGATGGTCACCGCCCTCCAGACCTTCGTGGCCCGCTCCTTCGACACCTTCGAACCCCTCGTGCTGACGGTCGGCGTGTTCCAGGGCGGCACCGCGAGCAATGTGATTCCGGACCAGGTCAGGTTCGACGCGACGGTGCGGACGTTCTCGGCCGAGACCCAGACGCGCGTGAGAGAGGGGGTGTTCCGGGTGTGCGAGGGGGTCGCCGCCGCGCACGGACTGAAGGTGGAGATCGACTACACCGAGGAGTACCCGGTCACCGTCAACGACGACACCGAGGCCGAGTTCGCCGCGGGCGTCGTCGCGGACCTGTACGGCGAGCAGCGGTTCAGCTGGATCCCCCAGCCGGTGCCCGGAGCCGAGGACTTCTCCCGGGTGCTCGCCGAGATCCCCGGTGCGTACGTCTTCCTCGGCGCCGTGCCCGCGGGCACGGGCGGTGCGGTGCCGGGCGGCACTGCGCCGGGCGGCACTGCGCCTGGTGGTGGGGCGCCCTCCGGCGCCGTTACCTCCGGCGCGGGCACCAACGGCGCCGGTCCGATGAACCACTCGCCGCTCGCCGTCTTCGACGACGGTGTGCTCGCCGACGGCGCCGCGCTCTACAGCGAACTCGCGCTCCGCAGACTCGCCGCCTGAACACCGGGCCCCCGAGAACAGGAACCCGCCATGCCCCTCGCCACGCCGTCCACCGCGAAGAGACCGGACCGCCCCGGCTGGTCAAGTAAGCCCGTCGCAGTGCTGCTGCCCCTGCTGTTCATCGAGTTCTTCAGCGGTGTCCTCCAGATCTACTTCATCCCCCTCTACCCCTCGCTGTCCCGGAAGTTCGGCGTCGACGCGGGCACCCTGGCGTGGGCGCTGACCGTGTTCACCATCTCCGGCGCGCTCGGCACCCCGCTGTTCGCCAAGCTCGGCGACCTGTACGGCCACCGCCGGATCCTGCGGATCGTGCTCGGCCTGGTCGCCCTGGGGTCCCTGATCATCGCGGTCGCCCCGAACTTCGGAACCCTCCTGGCGGGCCGCTTCCTCCAGGGCCTCTTCCCCGCGTTGCTGCCGCTGATGTTCGGCCTGATCCGCTCACGGTTCGACGCCGACGTCACGCGCCGCGCCGTCGTCTACCTCACATCGTGCCTGCTGTTCGGCGGACTGGTCGGGGCGATCGCCACCAGCCAGCTCGTCAAGATGGCCAACGGCCCGGACTGGGTGCTGTGGATCCCCGTCGTGGGCACCGTGATCGGGTCCGGCCTGCTGTGGCTGGGGCACGAGGACACGGTCCGGGACCCGGAGGCGCGCGTCGACTGGGCCGGGGCGGCGCTGCTCGGTACGGGCCTCGCCTGTCTGCTGCTCGGGCTGAACCAGGGCCCGTCCTGGGGCTGGTCCTCCGTGCGCATCGTCGCCGCGCTCGGCCTGGGGGTCCTGGTGCTCGCCGCCTGGGTGATCGTCGAACTGCGCGTCGACCAGCCGCTCGCCGACCTGCGGTTCCTGTTCCGGCCCCGGCTGGTGCCGGTGTACGTCGTCGGGGCGGGGGTGTACTTCGCGGTCGAGGGCGGACAGATGGCCAACTCGATGTTCATGGGCCTCGAACTGGGACTCAGCGCCTCCGAGATCGGTCTGATGCTCATTCCCAAGATCGGCCTCGCGGTGCTGACGGCGGCGCTGAGCGCACCGCTCAGCCGCTGGATCGGATTCTCCTGGATCATGGTCATCGGCAGCGCGTGCGTCGCCGTCAACGCCACCGGGCTCATCTTCTTCCGGGACTCGGTCGCCGAGTACCTCGTCTTCGCGATGCTCGGCACGGCGGGACTGGGGTTCGTCGCCGGATCCGCCCGTGCCGTGATGGTCGGCGAACTCCGGCAGCGGGAGATGTCCACGGGCCAGGGCGTCTACCAGCTCTCCATCGTCATCGGGGCCGCGATCGGCAGCGCGGTGCTCGGCGCGATCTTCGCGGCGAACCTCCACGACGGCACCATCCCCACCGGCCGCGCCTACACCCTTGTGTGGATGGCCCAGGCGACGATGGCCCTCGTCGCCCTGGTCGCGGCCCTGATCCACACGACGCGGACCCCACGCGGCCGGGCCACCGCTGTTCCTGAACGAGCCGCCGCAGGGTGAGCCGTCCTTCGGCACCGGGCAGCGGCGGGCCGGGTGCCCGTCCGGACCCAGGGGGTGCGGCACGGAGCGATCCGCCGTCGCCGCCGGGCGGACACCGTACGCGGCTGTCACGTTGTCCCTGTCATGAGGCTGCCTCCGGGCCGATCGCCGGGCCGATCGGTCCGGAGGGGGCCGATCGGAGTTCATCTGCTGACGGCCGTCACGAGCGACGTCAGGAGCAGGGGTGGAGAGCGTCGTGGGCGGTCCTACCGAGGCAGACCTCAGGGCGCTGGACGGCTCCCGTTCCGTCGAACGCGGGTGTGTCCGGCGGGGGCGGCTCGGGGCTCGGGGCGATCCAGGCCCTCCGCAGGGTGCCGGGAAACGGACAACACCGTACCGTCGATAACAGCAAACTGTTGTCATCGATTCACCAGACTGTTAGCGTTGATCGCATGGATGCCAGATCGGCGATAATCGAGGCGGCGGCTGCCCTGCTGGCACAGTCGCCCAGCGGCGAGGTGTCCACCCGGGCGGTGTGCGAGGCGGCCGGGGTGCAGCAGCCCGTGCTCTACCGGTTCTTCGACGGCAAGGACGGTCTGCTCGCGGCGACGGTCGACCACGTCTGGGATCAGTACCTTGAGACCAAGCGCACGGCCGAGAAGTCCGAGGACCCGCTGCGGGACCTGCGAGCCGGCTGGGACAGCCACACCGCGTTCGCGCTCACCCATCCCAACGCCTACCGGCTGATGTTCTCCCCGACGCTGCGCTCCGAGCCCGAAGCGGCCGAGGAAGCCATGCGTATCCTGCGCGGGGTTCTGGAGCGGCTCGCTGTGCTGGGACGCCTCCGCGTGCCACCGGATGTGGCCGCGCGGATGGTCATGTCCGCGAACACCGGGGTCGCGCTCGCCCTGATCACCCGCCCCGCGCAGTATCCCGACACGAGCCTGTCGATCCTGGTCCGCGACGCGATCCACCGGGCCATCCTGCTCGACCCCGCCACCGACACCTCGGCGGACGATGTACGCCGGGCGGCCGCCACCACGCTGCTGTCCTCGCTCGACGGGCTCACACCCGAGCCCTTCACCGCCGCGGAGTCGGGACTGCTCGGTCAGTGGCTGACCCGGCTCGCGGACCCGGGCCGCACGAGCTGACCTCCTGCGGCGCATCGGCTGACCTTTTGCACCGCATCGCCGGACCCCGCACCCACACACACGTGACGCGCGGCGCATGGTGCATGGCGTCGGCCGGCCGTGAACCCACTCAAGGAGGAGACATGAACAACGACACCGCGCGCGTCGCCCTGATCACCGGCGGCTCGGGCGGCATCGGCCGGGCCGTCGTCGAGCGCCTGGCGCGAGACGGCTCCGCGGTCGCCGTGCACTACGCGGGCAACAAGGCCAGGGCCGAAGAGACGGTCACCGCGGTGACCCAGACCGGCGGCCGGGCCATCGCGGTGAGCGGCGATGTCGCCGACGAACACGCCATGGCCTCGGCGTTCGCCGCCGTGGAGCAGGAGTTCGGGGGCATCGACGTCGTGGTGAACACGGCAGGCATCATGCTGCTGTCCCCGATCGTCACCCTGGACCTCGACGACCTCGACCGGATGCACCGCATCAACATCCGCGGCACCTTCGTGGTCTCCCAGCAGGCGGCCCGGCGAGTACGCCCGGGCGGCGCGATCATCAACTTCTCCAGCACCGTCACCCGCCTGGGCTTCCCGACTTACGGCGCCTACGTGGCCGCCAAGGGCGCGGTCGACGCCATGACTCCCGTACTGGCCAGGGAACTGCGCGGCAAGGACATCACCGTCAACGCCGTAGCCCCCGGCCCCACCGCCACCCCGCTGTTCCTCGAAGGCAAGGACCAGAGCACGATCGACAACCTCACCAAGGCGCCCCCGCTCGAACGCCTGGGCACCCCACAGGACATCGCCGAGGTGGTCGCCTTCCTGGCGGGCCCGGCCCGGTGGGTCAACGGACAGATCCTCTACGCCAACGGCGGCCTCGCCTGACCCCGGTCCGCCCCGGCGGACCGGGCAACCGTACCCTTCCTCAAGGAGTCAACGGGTTCGAGGAGTCAACGAGATCGAGGCCATCAGCGACACCGTCGCGATCACTGCCGTTGGGCCGGCGGTCGGAACGGCCGGCTCTTGAGCGCCCGCCGCCGGATCATCGCCGCCTGGGCCGGCCTGTGCCTGGCCGGCATCGCTGCCACCTCCGCCCTCGACACCGAACCGCACCCGGGCGAGCCGATGTCCCCCGTCGAGGTGCCGACACCGACAGGTACGTACGCCATCGACTGCCAGGAGATCGCCGACAGCATCGAACAAGCCCGCGCCGGGGCCGAACGCGAGCAGCGGGAAGCGCTCAAGCCGTCCGCGACCCCTGGGTACCAGATCACAGTCAGGGACGTGGCGATGCCCAACGAGTGCGCGGACGAACTCGAAGACCGCGGCTTGAAGACGCGCTGAGGCTGCCGCCCGGCGCGGCCGTGTGCCCGGCCTGATACGCGACGGGCCCCGCAGGAGAGAGAAGCAGCCCAGCTCCGGACGCCGTACCGACCAGGGTGAAGCAACGGCAAAGAGCGGGACCCAGTGAAACTGGCTCCCGCTCTCTCCTGTCGGCATCCGCTCTGAACAGCGCTTGATTTCCGCTGTTCCCAGGCGAGTGCCCCCGGCAGGATTCGAACCTGCGCACACGGCTCCGGAGCCCAGGTGTGCATGGGCGGGCATATAGCCTCTGACCTGGTGCGCAGGTGCCCCGGCACGGTCGCTCGACACGTGATCATTACGTCGTCATTACGAGGCTGTCTGCCGTGTGATCCGAGTGGGCTGTAGCGTCGGTGCCATGACTTCGGGCGCTGCGGGTGGGACGGGGTTCACGGCGGAGGCGGCGGGTGTCGTCCTTGCGCAGGCTTGCGGGGCGGCGGAGCTGGAGCCAGCGGGGGCGGAGTTGCTGAGGCTTGGCTCCAACGCTGTCTACCGGCTGACCGCTTCGCCGGTGATCGTTCGTATCGCGCGAGATCGGGACGCTCTGGCGGACATGGCGCGGGTGGTCCGGGTGGCGCGGTGGCTGGAGGCGGAGGGCTTCCCGGCTACTCGGGTGGTGCCGGGGCTGGAGCAGCCGCTGACGGTGGACGGCTGGGTGGTCACCTTCTGGGAGAGCGCCCAGGACCGCGAGGAGTACGCGGACCTGGCGGAGTTGGGTGATCTGCTGCGGCGGCTGCACTGGCTGGATGAGCCGGACTCGCTCGGGCTGTCGTACTACGACCCCTTCGCCGAGGTCTGGGATTCGCTGCGGGAGCTGCGGGGTGTCGACGGGGATGACCTCGGGTTCCTGGAGGAACGCGCGGGCAAGATCCACAAGGAGTACGACCGACTCGACTGGGTCCTCGACTTCGGGATGATCCACGGAGACGCGAACGTCGGTAACGCGCTCCGTGACAGGAGCCGGCGGCCTCTGCTGATAGACCTCGACGGCTTCTCGCTGGGTCAGCGTGAATGGGATCTCGTCCTCACCTCGCTCTACTACGAGCGCTTCGGCTGGCACACCCGGACCGAGTACGAGTCGTTCGTCCATCACTACGGTTTCGACCTGTTGAACTGGCCCGGCTATCCCGTGCTGGCTGACCTGCGAGAACTCAAGATGACGCTCTGGCTGGGCCATCAGGTGACCACCGACCCGAGGTCGGCCGAGGAGTTCACTCGGCGCGTACGGACGCTTCAGACAGGCGGCAGCCGACGGGACTGGCAGCCCTTCTGACTCGATCAGCCGCGAAGCTGGTGTCCGGCCGCGATCCAGAGCCGGTGTTCCTCGGCCTGATCGCGGAACTCGCGCACGACTGCCGTCGTGTCCGCCCGTGACAGGTTCCTGCGGAACTCGGCGAGGTAGCTGACGCACCGGGCCGACTTCAGTTGCTCGCCCAGGTCGAGAGCGTCCGATGCCACCCGGCAGGCTTCTTCCGGATCACCGGCATGCATGTGGGCGTCGGCGAGAACCATGGTCGCGAAGAAGTCGCTCCGTACGTGTGTCCCGCTGACCGCGTTCTCCGCGTGAGCGACCGATTGGCGCGCGCTGCTCACGTCGCGGAAGCAGTGGGCGGCCTCGGCAGCGAGTTCGATGTCATCGAAGTAGGTGATCCACTCCGGCTCGTCGTCGGTGTTGCGTCGCTCCAGTGCCTTGGTGGACTCGGACAGGGCGAGTTCGCACGCGCGGGTGTCCCCGGTGCGGGCGAGGGCTCGGGCTTCCATTGCGTGGAACTGAGCCATGAGGGTCGGCGTCGCGACGTTGGAAATGCCCATGCGGGCGCCGCGGGCGAGGGTGGCGGCCTGGGTGTAGTGGCCGAGGAACGTGGCCTGGTGGCTCATGGCGGAGAGGATGCTCCCCGCGAGACGGCGGTCGTTCCCGTCCTGGGCGAACCGGAGCGCCTGGAGGAAGTACCGCTGGGCAAGACCGTGGTGGCAGGCGTCGTACGACATCCATCCGGCGAGGAGCGTTGCCTCGGCGACCGTTGCGAACAGGGCGCGGCCTACTGCCTGGGTGTACTGGCCGGAGAGGAGCGGCACGACATCGCGGCTGAGGTACTGAATGAGGCTCTGCCGCGCGTGATCTCCGCCGAATCGGTCGTCGAGCTGGACGAACATGTCAGCCGTGGACTTGATCATTGCCACATCGGCGAGACCGACCCTGGGACTGTCTGTCGTCGGGCGGGCGGGGAAGGACGCTTCGGGTGCTACGAGCCAGCGGAGCGAAGCTTCACTCCATGCGGGCTCTGAGGGAGCGGACGTGAGCAGCGGCTCGTGTCCGCTGAGGTCGGCACGCCATAACTGATCGACGTTCGCGAAAGCCGCCTCAGGACTGTTGGGATAGCTCGCGTTCAGAAGGTCGTCGTCCTGGCGAGTCAGGTTGAGGCCGAGTTCGACGGCGCTGACGCCAAGGGCGTCACACAGAAGTGAACCGTAGAACTCATCGGGAACGCCGTGGCCGTTCTCCCAGCTTGCGATGCGGCGCTTCACGCTCGCATCGGACGGCAGGGTTTGACCACGTCGGGCGGCCGCTTGACGCAGTTCTCGGATGAGGCGCGGCTGACTCCAGCCAAGGTTCTTCCGTGCGCTGAGCAGAAGGGCGCTGAAGGGCTGTGTCCGGACCGTTGTCTCCGCCTCCTTCGGCTGGAGTGCCTGACATGGGTTTTACCTCCCTATGAATATAGGGAGTTGGGGAGAATTGCGCCTCCCGCGTGGGGTGACGAGGGGCGGGGACGTTGACCCGGGGCTCGTCACCCCGTGTCACCTCTCGTCATCTGCCCAGTTCAGGGCCTGGTGGCGAGGCTGGTTGCACGGCGGCTCGGCAGGTCGTCGTACGACCGACTGAGGTGGACGACGTGCAGACGATGACAAGGCGAGGCATCGAGTGGCTTTCCGCTGCGGCTGACGACCCGGTGACGTGCCGGGCGCATTGGGAGGACAACCCGCGGGGGCCTCATATGTTCTCGACCGGACGCCTTTTCGATGTGGTGGCGATCGAGCAGCGGACCGGGATGGAGGTCTTCGACCAACTGGTACGCCGGGGGATGCCGCTCGGCCCGGTCATGGTGGATATGAAGGCGAGGCGGGTCGGCTTCTTCCTCGTCTCACGGTCCCGCGAACGTTTCGTGAGTCTTCTCGCAAGGGAAGCCGAGGGCGGGCCGGTGCCTGCGTACAAGTACCTGGAACTCGGGTCCTGTGTCGTGACACCCGGACCCATGCCCATGGCCGGCGACCGCTACCAGTGGCTCACCGCACCCGCGCGGCGACCGGAGGCTTCGCCCCTCCGGGTGGTGGCCTTGGCGGTCATGTTCGTCGCTGCCGCTCGGCTGCTGGAGCGGGTCGACCGGTACGGAGAGCAGTACCCGACCCCGGAGGCGGCCGTCGCGCAGGAACTGGTGGAGGCGCAAGCCGATGGACGGTGATGCTGCCCAGTGGTCGCCTGCCGACAGCGACACCTGGTACGCCGCGCGGAACGCGACTGCCGCTCTCCGGGACGTACTGGTCTCGGCGGCGATGGAGAAGGACTTTCCCTATCTGCAAGCGCAGGTGAACGCGTTCGGGCATGGGCTGGTCGAACTCGGCCGCGTATCCCCCGAAGGAGCGGAACGGCTGGCGGAGTTGCTGAGGCGCGCGCTGGCGTGCGAGTTGCAGTCCGACGGGGGGAGCTGCGGCCTCCAGACGGACCGCTGAACGAGTCGAGGGATCGGCAACCTGAACGGGGAAGAGAGGCGAAGGATCATGACAGACCGGCGAGGAGTGATCGCGAAGCGGGCCGAGGACCTGTTCCCGGGAGTGTCCTACGTACGGGGCTGGGCCGACGCTGCTCGTGGTGCCAGCGCTCTGGCGGACCAGTTGGCCGCGCTCGGGCTCGACTCGGACTTCCCGGGCCTCAAGGCGGATGTGAACGTCAACGGCGACGGGCTGGTCTGCCTGGGTGCCGTACGCCCGGAGGCGGCTGAGTTACTGGCGCGGGCCCTCGCTACCGGCCTCGCCCTGGAGATGGGCGACCGAGCCGGCACCCCGCCCGGAGAACTCTGCCCTGAGTCTCCCGCAGCCTGAACGGCTGCCCCTGCTCCGGTCCGCCGAGGTACGAGACTCCCTCCTTCGGCAGACCGGCCCTGGGCCCTGCACGCCGCACCCTCCCCCCCCAGCGGTCGGCGTGCAGGGTCCATTCATGTAGTCGGCTGGAGAGTGTTGGGCCGGTGTCCTGCCCGGTCCGGGGTCGAGCAGGATCAGGGGGCCTCACGCTGGCCCGCGAAATCGGGCAGCCCCTGGCCTGCCCGCTGATGTGCCCGATGGCCCCCTGGTCCTGCTCGGCGAGGGGCCCGGATCGGGGAGGTGGCTCAAGACTCGTAGGCCGACGGCCCCTGTGACAATGGCGGCCCGGCCGCCCGGACGGGACCGGCGCCCCAGCGCCGCAGCCCGGAC
>NZ_JBSGUP010000123.1:0-15989 GCF_053607985.1 Streptomyces sp. NPDC055078 | reverse complement strand
CTCAAAACCCGTACCCGCTACGACGAAGCAACCGCCTGGTCACACCACGCCCAATCCCATGCCGCTTGACACCCAACGACATGGGGTGTCTGACCAGGGCGGCGGCCAGCCACCGGGAGAGCTGGGCCATCAAGCAGCGGTACGCCGAAGAACTACACGAGGACGTCGAGGCCCTGGCCGCCGTCCTCGCCGGGCTCGGAGCCGCCGTACACCGGCCGCTGCCCCTGCCGCCGGGCGCGGCCCCGATCGCGGGCCTGGGCTGGGAGGCTGCCCCGACCCCGGCGCTGAACATCCGCGACAACACGCTGATCCTCGGCGACGAGATCATCGAGACGCCGCCCGCGATCCGCTCCCGCTACCTGGAGACCCGCCTGCTCGCCCCCGTCTTCACCGGCTACTGGGAAGCCGGCGCGCGGTGGACGACGATGCCCCGCCCCACCCTCACCGACAACAGCTTCGACTTGTCGTACGCGAGGGACACCGCGACCACCCTGGGCGGGCCGACCGAGGCCGTCGACGACCCGCAGCCCAGCCCGTACGACGTCGGCGTGGAGATGATGCTGGACGGCGCGCAGGTGCTGCGGCTGGGCCACGACCTGGTCGTCAACATCGCGCAGGCCAACCACGCCCGGGGCGCCGAGTGGTTGGAGAGGCACCTCGGCAACGAGCATCGCGTCCACCGGGTGTGGCGGATGGCGGACAACCACATCGACAGCATGGTCCTCGCCCTGAAGCCGGGGGTGTTCCTGGCCCGGCACGACGGCATCCGGGACCTGATGCCCGAGCCGCTGCGCTCGTGGCGCTACATCGTGCCGCCCGAGCCGGACGCGGGCGCGTTCCCGGTCTACGACGACTACGAGGACCTGGTCCTCACCAGCCCCTACATCGACCTCAACGTCCTGTCCGTCGACGAGAACACCGTGCTGGTCAACGAGGACTGCACCGGCCTGATCAAGACCCTCGACGCGGCGGGCTTCACCACCGTGCCAGTACGCCACCGCCACCGGAGGCTGTTCGGCGGAGGCTTCCACTGCTTCACCCTCGACACGGTCCGCGAGGGCGCCCGCGAGGACTATCTGTCGTGAGAGCGCCCCGCGTTCTGTTGCTGGAGGCGGCCGGCCCTGAGTCCGGCGAGATCGCCCGGACAGCCGCTGCCTCCGGCTACCAGGTCCACGCCGCCACCGATCCCGCCACACACTCCGCCTACGGGGCCGACCTCCGACAGATCCTGTCCGGTTGTCTGACGAGCGATTTCTCCCGCCCCGACCGCGCCCTGGAGGACGTCGTCGGCTACGCCCGCCGGATCGGCGCGGACGCGGTGCTCACCGTCAACGAGTACCTCACCCCGATACTCGCGCAGGTGTGCGCCGAACTCGGCCTGCCGGGCAACGACCCGGACCGCGCGATGGCGGCCCGCGACAAGGCCACCATGAGCCAGGCGTTCGCCCTCCACGGCGTTACCGCGCCCCGCACCCGCGTCCTCGGCAATGAGGATGAACTACGCCTGCTCCGTGCCGCCGGGGAGATCGCCTTCCCGTGCGTCATCAAGCCCGCCGACGGCGCGGGCTCCGCCGGCGTCACAGTCGTCACCGACCCGGACCGTGCGGCCGGTGCAGGCCAGCCGAGGGCGCCTCGGCCACTTCATCGTCACCGGCCCTGATCCCGCCGCCGTCGAGCGCCAGGCCGAGCAGATACTCGCCGGGATCACCGTCGTGGTCGACTCCGACCGCACGTCGCACCGCGCCGGATCGCCCGCTGTCCGGGCCGGGCCCGGAAAGGGAGGCAACCCGTGCACCGTGAACCGAGCACTCCGCACATCGGGCGAGAGAACCCTGCGGCGATCCTCCCGGGCGATTTCGACGCGCTGTTCCACGGCGAAGCCCGCACCGGAGGCTTCAGCCGGGTGGCCCGGACCGTCGACCCAGCGCTCCGCCGGAGGCCGAACCGTTCTCCTTCCTCTGCGCCGATCTGCTGTACCACATCGCCGCCGAACTGGCCCTGAAGGAGGGCGAGGTACTGGCCGATCTCGGATGCGGGCGCGGCGGCCCCGGTCTGTGGCCGGCCCGCGCGGCACACGCCGACCTGGTCGGTATCGACTTCTCGCCGGTCGCGGTGGCCCAGGCCCGGCAGGGGGCCGCCACCTACGAGATGAAAGGCACAGCGCACTTCGTGGTGAACGACCTGACCACCACCGGGCTTGGGGTCCGAGTAGGAATGGCCCAGGAAACCGGTGTTGCTGTCAGAAGTTTTGATTGCGCCACGAGGCGCTGCGAGTCCGTGCGGAGGTGAGAGACCTGCGCCGCTGTCCTGTCGCAGCAGGATAGCGAAGCTGAGGGCAGCCTAATCGGGTGATGCCGGGAGGGTGGGAGCAGCCCTGACAAACCCGGGGTGCGTCAGCACTGCCAGATGGCGTAGGCCCGGGGAGCGATGGTGGAGAGGAGTACGAGAGGAACCGGCGTCGTTACGTCCTTTAACACTGACACCTGCCTGAAACCTGGTGGATCTGGGCGGGGCGCAGTGCGTCCCACCGCTCATAGCGGAGGGAACTTCCCGTGGGAGATTCAAAACTCACGCGGGGAGGCCACGAGGAAAGTCTGCGGCGTACTCGTGGCGATGCTGCTGGGACAGAGTCGGGCTCCTACTTCACCGAACGGATTGCAGTGAACGTGGGAACCGTACGGATCAACTCCCGCTCGGCGGACCTCCAGTCCGCCGATCTGGATAGGCGCATCGACCGCCAAACGATCCGAACGGGGCGGAGCCGCCGTAGTACTCCGAGTCCGGGAAAGCCGGTCACATGGGAAAGGGCGGCAGCGGTACCGAGAAGGACTGGAGAGTGCAATGACGCAAGACGCGCCGCCGAATGACGGCGCTCTCGCCCAGGACCCGCAGGGATCTTCGGCGAGAGTAGCGTGGATGCAGACCAAGCTTCACCGTTGGGCGGCGGCCGATTCAGGTCGCAGGTTTGACGATCTGTTCAATTTCGTTCATGACCCGGCAACGCTGAGGGTGGCGTTCGACCGGGTGGCGGGCAACAAAGGTGCAAACACTCCGGGCGTGGACGGCATTACTGTTCGCGGCGTGGAGGAGAGTATCGGGTTGCTCGCCTTCCTGGACGACCTACGGACCGCGGTGAAGGGCGGAGTATTCCGTCCTCTGCCGGTGAGGGAGCGTAAGATCCCGAAGCCGGGCGGGTCGGGAAAGGTCAGGCGGCTCGGGATTCCCGGGATCGCTGACCGGGTCGTCCAAGCAGCACTCAAGCTGGTGCTGGAGCCGATTTTCGAGGCCGACTTCGAGCCGGTCTCCTACGGGTTCCGGCCCAAGCGGCGGGCGCATGATGCGATTGCCGAGATCCATCTGTTCGGCACGAAAAGCTACAGGTGGGTGCTGGACGCTGACATCCAGGCGTGCTTCGACGAGATCGATCACACGGCCTTGATGGACCGGGTCCGGGCACGGGTCAAGGACAAGCGCGTCCTGTCTCTGGTGAAAGCGTTCCTGAAGTCCGGGATCCTCACGGAATTCGGAGAACAGCAGGACACGCACACCGGTACGCCTCAAGGCGGCATCCTCTCGCCCCTGTTGGCCAACATTGCCCTGTCGGTGCTCGATGAGCATCTGCACAGCGCGTGGAAGCCGGGCGGGGAGTTGTCGACCAACAAGCGACGACAGAAGCGCCGCGCTCAGCAGTTGCCGAATTGGAGGGTCGTCCGCTACGCGGATGATTTTGTCGTTCTGGTGAATGGTACCGAAGAGGATACTGCGGCGCTGCGTGACGAGGTCGCGGAAGTGCTGGCACCGATGGGGTTGCGGCTTTCATTGGCCAAGACCCGAATCGTGCACATGAGCGAAGGGTTCGACTTCTTGGGGTTCCGCATCCAGTGGCGCCATAAGCAAGGAACGGACAAGTGGCATGTGTATACCTTCATCGCCAACCGGCCCATCAGGTCGGTCAAGATGAAGATCCGTGCACTGACACACAGACTGTCACAGGCAAACATGGAGTACGTGCTTGACCGGCTTAACTCGATCATGCACGGTTGGGCCAACTATTTCCGGCACGCCATTGCGAAGAACGTGTTCAGCATGCTGGACGCTTTCACATGGCGACGACTGATGTGCTTGCTGATGCATCGGTTCCGCTGGAACTGGAGGGATGTCCGCCAAAGATACGTCACCCCGCAAGGGAACTGGCTACCTATCACAGCGGGCAGGATCGAACGACGTCCGATCGCGGCAATCCCGGTCACCCGGTACCGCTATCGCGGGGCGAAGATCCCCACTCCGTTTCTGTCTCTCGAACACGCCTGACGGCAGGGACCGTGGAGAGCCCGTTGCGCTGTGAGGCGCACGGCGGGTTCGGCGAGAGGTCCGGGGAGACGGGCCGGGAGTGATCCTGGAACCGCGCCCCGGGCCTACTCAGCCAGCCGGTGATCCGGGTGGTCAGGGTGTCGGGGTGAGCGATGATCCGACGATCGGTTTCCTGAAGGCGGACGTGGCGCGGTTCTGCGCCGGTCTGGACGAGCTGGCTCCCGCGATCCGGCTGCGGCTCGTGACTCAGCTGCGGCAGGCGCTGGGGGAGGTGACGGACACGGCCCTGGACAAGGGGATGGCCGCGGCGAGGGCGGAGGGCTGGGGACTGCGGCAGATCGGCGCGCAGGTGGGTCTGTCGCATGAGAAGGTCCGGTACCGGCTCGCCCGGGTGTCGGAGGAGCCGGCGGGGCCTGCCTAGATCACGGTGCTGGCCGGTTCCGGCTTGCGGGTGGAGCGGAGCTGTCCGTCCTGGACCTCGGCGGGCAGGGCGAAGCTGTAGCGGCCGTGGAAGTTGATGTGGGCGAACTTCAGCGGGGAGAGGCGGGCGATGTCCTCGTCCCGGATGTGGATGCCCTCGGCGCGCATCTCGGCGATGATCTGCTGCATGTAGACGGTGTTCCACAGGATGACGATGTTGAGCATCAGTCCCAGTGCCCCGAGCTGGTCTTCCTGTCCCTCTCTGTAGGAGCGCCGGAGTTCGCCTTTCTGGCCGTGGAAGATCTTCCGGGCGAGGCTGTGGCGGGACTCCTGCCGGTTGAGCTGGGTGTTGATGCGCCGCCGCAGCAGCTCGTCGGTGAAGTACGAGGACAGGTAGGCGCTGCGGTCCAGGCGGCCGATCTCCATGATGGCCTTGCCGGTCGGGGTGGGCTTGCCGCCAGGGGCGAGGACGCGCAGGACCTCGGAGGCTTTGATCGTGCCGGAGTGGAGGGAGCCGGCCACGTGCAGGACGTCGTCCCAGTGGCTGGTGATCTGCTTGAGGTTGACCCGGTCGCGGGTGAGCGGGTTGAGCGGGCTGTAGTCGGCGTCCGGGTCGGTCCGGTAGAGAGTGGCGCTGCCGGAGTCGGCCAGGCGCGGGGAGAACTGGTAGCCCAGGAGGCGGAAGAGGCCGAAGACGATCTCGGAGGAGCCGTGGGTGTCCGAGGTGACCTCGACGGGGCGCAGGGCGGTGTCCTGTTCGAGGAGGCCGTCGAGGATGTAGAAGGAGTCGCGCTGGGTGCCGGGGATCAGGATGCCGTGGAGGCCGCTGAACTGGTCCGAGAGGAAGTTGTAGAAGGTCACCCCGCGCCGGCGGGTGCCGAAGTATTTCGGGTTCGGTCCGGAGTTCAGGGTGCGGATCGGGGTGATGAAGCGCAGGCCGTCGGCGGAGGCCAGCTCGCCGCCGCCCCACGCCTGGACCAGCGGCAGGCGCATGTGGTGGTCCACGAGCCGGGAGTTCGCCCGGGAGAGGGTTGCGGCTCTCAGGTAGTTCTGTTCGACCCAGAACAGCCGGTCGCGGGAGAGGGCGTCGACGCCGTCGTGGACGATCGGCTCGACCCCGACGTTGGTGGCCTCGGCGGTGAGGACGGCGGCCATGGAGAGTTCGAGGTCGTCCATCCGTGAGTTGGCTTCGGAGACGTGGGTGAAGTCGCTCAGGTAGGGGGTCCAGGAGTTGACCTCCAGGACCATCTCGGGCAGGTCGACGGCCGGGAGGCGGGCTTCGACCTCGCGGTGGAGTTCGCGCAGGGAGACGGGTTCGTCCAGGCGGTCCAGGCCGGTGAGGATGATCCGGTCCCGGCCGCCCTGCTGCTCGATCCGTACGGCGGGGTTGGCGGCCAGGCCGTCGGCGAACGCCCGGTGGGCGGCATCGAGGCGGCTGGTCCAGTTGGCCAGGAGCTTGTCCGGCTCCGGGTCGAGGTCGAGTTCCTCGCAGACGCGGGAGCGGGCGGCCTCCCACGCGGTGTCGTTCAGCAGCCGGGCGTTGGGGTCGCCCCATTTGCGCAGGCCCGGCACGTAGACCTCGTGCCGGTGCAGGGCGGTGCGCAGGGCCTCGGTGGAGGCGACGATCAGCGCGCGTTTCTCGACGCTGCCCACGGGCATCGGCGGGGGCGGGAAGACCAGGCGCCGCCACGCGGGGGTGAGGAACTTCGCCGGGACCTCCCATCCCTGGATGGGGCGGCGCCGGCCCTTGAGGGACTTCACGAACGCCAGCGCGTCCAGTACCGGCTCGCCCGCCGGGCTTGCTTCGAACGCGAACGTCTTGAGCAGGTCGGGGAGGAAGCGGGCGATGGTGTTGTAGCGGGCGGCCAGCATCTGCTCGGCGCCGTCGTCGGGCTCCTGGGCCAGCAGCTTGACCGTCTCCGCGGCGGTATGGAACGGGGCCACGTCCATGGCGTCGAGCACGGCCCGGATGTCGCCGTCCGGGTCGGAGGCAGCTGAGCACACGGTGATCCATGCCGTGCGCAGCTGGATCGCCGCGGCGTCCAGGTCTTTGAGGGTGCGCAGCCGGTGCTTGGTCATCTTGGTCCCGGAGGAGCGGATCAGGTCGCCCATCACCAGGTCGAACACCTCGATCGCCTCGTCGGCGGCGATCTGCGGCATCACCGCGGCGAACGCCACCAGGGTGGCCAGGCGCCGGTCCCCTGCGAGGTCGGAGACCGCCTGGGCTCGGGCCGCCCGAGCGAAGCGCACCAGCGCCTGGAGCCGCCCCTGGGGTATCGCGGACAGATTCCATCCGTCCCCGCCGAACGCGCGCAGTGCCTCGTAGCGCTGAAGGGCCTTGCCCACGCCGCGGGCGGTGATGTCCCTCGGCGAGCGGCGCAGCCGGTCCAGCTCGGACAGCCGCTTCCCCGCGGGGACGACGACCAGGTGCTGGAGTTCCGCGGCCTGCTCCATGGTGGGGGCCGCGGCGAGCGTCGCCCACAGGCGCTTCTCGGCCCGCTCGCGGGTGCCGGAGACGAGTCGTTCCAGCACGGTCACCCCGGGCAGCACCACCTTCCTCTCGACCAGCCGTTTGGTGGCCAGGTCGAACAGCAGGGTCGGGCGCTCGGAGCCGATCCACGCCCGCTGGTACAGCCAGCGGGCGAGCGCGAACCACTGGCCGGAGCCGAACTTCGCGTACCCGTACGCGCTGCGGATCTGCTCCTGGTGGTCCCAGCGGGCCTCCCGGGAGCCGTACCCGGTGAAGTCGGTGGGGTCCAGGCCGAGCTGTTCGGCGACGTAGTCGACCACCACGGCGGGCACGTCCTCCGGGTTGTCGAGGAAGGTCCCCAGGTAACGGACGGTCCCGAGCTGAACGGCGAGGCCGATCCGGTTCCGGGCGCCCTTGGCGGCCATCGCCCGGCGCCGCGCGGTCCGGTCCAGGAGGAACGACCCCGCGAGCTGGCCCTCGTCGGGATCATCGGCGAACCGGCCGAACCGGCGGCGCTGCTCCTCGGTCAGAAAGCTGGTGGGCACCTGCGCGCTCCTCGGTCTTGGGGCCTGCTCTCGCGCGCGACGCTCCCCGCCGCCCGGACCGGTGGTGCGGCGATCTCCTGTTCCGGCCCGGCCGGGCGGCGCCTTCTGGTACAGAGCGGGCCCCTGGTTGGTGGGCCAGGTGGTGGAGGTCCGCGAACCGGTCGGGTGACCGCACCGCCGTGCGGGCGGCCGGCTGATCGGCCCCGCCGTGAGCATGGGCAGCGGTCTGGTTGCCGAGGGATGGCGGATCTGTCGTGGAGGTGTCCGGGACACGGTCCCTGGTGCGCAGGATGTGGCTGGTCAATGCGCCGATGGTCACGACGGTGGTGGTCGCGGGCTTGTTTCTGGTGACGGCGCTGGTGGGGCTGGTGGTGGACGGGCGGGAGCTCACCGGGCAGCCGGTGTGGGCGAAGCCCGCCCGGTTCGCGTTCTCCTTCGGCCTGTTCGCCGTCACGCTCATCTGGCTGATGTCCTTCGTCCGGGGCCACGGCCGTCTGGTGAGCGTGATGGCCTGGACGGCGGTGGTCTGCGTGGCCGTCGAGGGAGCGGGCGGCACCTGGGCGGCGGCCGAGGGCACGACGAGCCACTTCAACTTCACCACGGTCGTCACCGGCAGCAGGATCATGGTCATGCTGGCGGCCTCGCTGGTGCTGCTCGTGATCGGCCTGGTGACCGTCTTCCTGCTGCTGCGGGGACGGGTCGAGCCGCCCGCGCTGGCCTGGGCCCTGCGGCTGGGGATGGTGGTGGTCACCGTGAGCATGGTCGCCGTCTACCTCATGGTGCAGTCCACCCCGACGCAGGAGGCGGCGGCGGACCCCCGGCCCGATTCGCCCTACCTCGGCGGGATGCCGTACATCGGCGCGCACACCGTGGGCCCGCCCGACGGCGGGCCCGGATGGCCGGTCACCAACTTCAGCACCGTCGGCGGCGACTGGCGCGTGGCGCACTTCGTCGGCGTCCACTCCCTCCAGGCCCTGATCCTGCTCGGCCTGCTCCTCACCCTCGGCCCCCGCGTGCTCGGCCCCCGCCACCGCACCGCCCTGGTCTGGATCGCCGCCGCCTTCTGCCTCGGGCTGACCGGGATCCTGACCTGGCAGGCCCACCGCGGGCAGCCCTTCACCTCACCGGACAGCGCCACCGGGTTCGCCCTGGCCGCCTTGGCCGTCGTCACGGCTGCGGCCACCACCACGGTCTTCCTCCACGCCCGCCGGCGGACAGCGCCACAGCCGTGAGGACAGGCGCATTCTCCGGCCCGCCCGCGCGGATTCCGCGCGCCCTCGGCGCGGCGGTCCCCGACACGGATCACGGGGCGGCAGGACTGCCGCGCCCAGAGCTCCGGGCGCCAGGTCACTGGTGTGGCGGTGTGCGGAGACCGGGTGTCACCCGGCACTGCCCGGTGCGCCGAGCTGTTCCAGCAGACTCTGGTGGTCCCAGTGGATCCAGGTCTCGGCGATTTTCCCGCCCCGGAACCTGAAGGTGATCTGGCCGGACACCTTGAAGGTCCGGCCGCTCGGGGGAGAACCCTGGTACTCGCCGACGTGACGGCCCCGCACGGTGAACCGCGCGCTTACCAGGTCGTCCTCGGCGATCATGCTCTCGGCGGTGTGCCGGAGCGCGAAAGCCGTCATCAGGTCCCGGTAGATCTCGCGGGCCTCTGCCAGGCCCGCAGTACCCTGCGGCATCCCCGGACCGTGTTCACGGTAGTCCGCCGTGCACAGATGGTCGTACGCGGGAATGCGGTCCCGCTCCTCCGTCTCCTCCAGGAAGCGGGAGGCCACGTCCTTGCTGCGAGATTCCATACCCGCCTTCCTACCGGGATCCGCCGTCCGGGACAGGGACCGTCACGCCCACGCGGCGGGTCCCGTCTTGGGATTGACCGGGGATTCATGCCCCGGGTGCCAGCGGCCGGCCAGGGTGAGCGCACGAGCCACAACGCCTCGCTCCGGGACTGATCAGCGCGGGGTGGTGCCGGCGTCGAGTTGCCTGGGGACATGGGAGGCGCGGAGCTCACGCAGGTCCGGGATGTGGTTGTAGAGGGTGCCCGGGGAGACGCCCAGCAGCTTGGCGATCGAGGTGATCGAGCGGCCGGGGTCGGGCAGCAGGTCGCGGGCGGCACGGATGACTTCCTCGGTGGCGACGCTCGGGCGTCCGCCGACCCGGCCGCGCTCGCGGGCGGCGGCCAGGCCCTCGTTGGTGCCGATGACGATGAGTTCGCGGATGAACTCCGCGAGGGCGGCGAAGACGTGGAAGACGAGCCGGCCGCCGGGGGTGGTGGTGTCCAGATTCTCGTGGAGCGAGGTGAAGCCGATGCCGCGGGTGCGGAGTTCGGCGACCATGTTGATGAGGTCCTGAAGGCTGCGGCCGTAGCGGTCCAAGCTCGGGACGACCAGGGTGTCGCCGGGGTCTAGGAAGGCGTGGCACGCCTTCAGCTCGGGGCGGAGCGCGTTCTTGCCGGACTTCTTGTCCGCGAAGATCTTCCGGCACCCGGCGGCGGTGAGCGCGTCGAGCTGCCGTTCCAGCTTCTGCCCGCTGGTGGAGACCCGGGCGTATCCGATCTTGATCTCGGTGCGGACGAGCGGTTCGGCGACGAGGGGGCCCGGCTCGGCCGGTTCGGGGGCGGTCATGGCCCCGGATCATGTCAGAAAACGGTGGTCGCAGGTTGTTGAATGCCCTCGGCTTTTGAAGGGGTTTTTGAAGGCTGTGAGAGGTCCGGGCGGTCTCGGGGGTTGATACTGGTGGGATCGCCTATTCAACTGTCGCCAGTTCCGCCTGGGGCCCAGCCTGCTGGTGACCGTACGTGGTCGTCGGCGTAGCGACTCCAGTCTTCTCCGACCTCGGATGCGAGGCGGGTCGCGATGACGTCGTGGTAGCCGAGGGCGTCGACGACGACGGGGCGGGCATCTCCAGGACCCACTGTGGCGGATCGCTCCGGTCCGGGCGGCGGCTGTGGGGACGCCGAGGTCGTTGAGCTGACCGGAGAGGGCAGCCGTTCTTCACGGTGGCGTCGGCGAGGGCGAGCCAGGCCGACATCGACGCCGCGGGCTCAACGAGTCACCCCGACAGGTCGCGACACCTGGTTGCGGCACTAACCTGCGGTGGTGACCGGAACCGAGCTGGATGAGTTGATCGTTGCCGACGGCGCGGCGCTGCGCGCGTGGCTGCTGGACAACCACACCGCCTCTCCTGGCGTGTGGCTCGCCCTGACGAGGAAGGGCGGCTCCGTTACCACGCTGACCTGGCAGCAGGCGGTCGACGAGGCACTGTGCTTCGGCTGGATCGACGGGCAGGCCCGCAAGCGCGACGAGGAGAGCTCCTGGCGGCGGTTCACCCCGCGCCGGCGCCGCAGCGTCTGGTCCCAGCGCAACGTCGCCAACGTGGCCCGGTTGGAGGCGGCCGGCCTGATGCAGCCCGCCGGCCGCGCCGCGGTCGACGCCGCGAAGGCCGACGGGCGGTGGACGGTCGCCTATGCGCCGTCATCGGAAGCGGAGGTGCCGGCCGACCTGCGCGTCGCAATTGCCGCCGACCCAGCGGCGCAGGCGATGGTCGAGGTACTCACCAAGACCAACCGCTTCGCCCTCATCAGCCGGGTCAATGCGGTCAAGCGGGCCGAGACGCGAACCCGGAAGATCGCCGAGTGCGTGGCGATGCTGGTCCGGCACGAGACGATCCACCCGCAGAGAGCCAGGCCAGCGGACCCGCCGGCGTCGTGACCGGGCTCCTGCCGGAACGGACAAACCCAGCCTATTGAGCGGAACTGTTCTCGAAGCCCTGCCTCGTCCGCTTCAAGACGGGTGAAGGTCTCCGCTGGTGCGCGGCCGACCGTATCGTTCGACGAGGGCGTTGCCGATCGAGGCCAGGCGGTCTCGGACACTCGGAGGGCCGGTCACCTCGACCCATTCGACCAGCCCGGAGAGCTCGCCGGCGAGGATGTACTCATTGGGGCCGCGGATCACGACCTCGATGCGGCCATCGGTCGTGGAACCTCCCACGTCGAGCCGGTCGCCGAGCGCCATCCGGAGTATGCCTATCCCGTCGGGTGTGCATACCGCCTGGACCTCCAGCGGCGTTCGTTTGCGATCGACCTCTTCGGAGATCTCATTCCAGCTCTCGGCAAGGTCGAAGTCCCCGGGGCGGTGCACAGGGTCGCCGGTCGGGTCGGCGGACGACACGCGGTCGATCCGGAAGATCCGTCGGCCGGTCTCGGTGTTGGAGACGAGGTACCACACAGGACCTTTGGCGACGATGCCCAGCGGGTGGACAGTTCTCCGGGTTTCGATGCCTTTGCTGTCGACGTAGCCGAGCGATACCTGGACGCCGTTGATCACCGCGTCCTGGAGTTCGTCGAGGAAGCGAGGCGGCCGGTGCTCGATCCGGCTCGCCCCCCATCGCTGCGGGTCTACGACCAGCGACGCCGCCGCTGCCTCGGCCTGCACCTGGAAGGGTTTCGGCAGAGCATGGACGAGCTTGCGCAGAGCTGCTTTCATCGCCGGCGTCGCATCCGAGGCCGGACCGACAGCCAGGAACAGGGCGCGTGCCTCACTGGCGGTCAACCCGGACAGGTCGGTACGAGCTCCGCCCACGAGGCGCCAGCCGCCGCCTCGGCCCTGCACGGAGTACACGGGCACCCCGGCCATGGCCAGGGCGTCGAGGTCACGGCGGGCGGTGCGCTCCGAGACGTCCAGCTCCCGGGAGACCTCCGCGGCTGTCACCTGCTCGCGCCGTTGGAGCAAGAGGAGTATGGCCACCAGCCGATCGGATCGCATACTGACAAAACTCTCATAAAAACCGGTCATGAGGTGACCGGTTTGGGGAGCAAGATGGCGACATGACCTCATCGAGGAGGTCAACCGCCAGCGAACGCCCCCAGAGAGGAAATGCAGTGTTCAATCCAGCAGAATTTCCCGAGCCCACCCTGATCCAGGTCAACGGTGTGGAGCTCGAAGTCTTCGAGGCAGGCCGGGAAAACAAGGGAAAGCCCATCGTGCTCTGCCACGGCTGGCCGGAGCACGCCTTCTCCTGGCGTCACCTGATGCCCGTCCTCGCAGCGGCTGGCTACCACGTCATCGCACCGAACCAGCGGGGTTATGGCAACTCCTCCCGCCCGGCCGAGGTGACGGACTACGACATCGAACACCTGACGGGTGACGTCGTCGCGCTCCTGGACCACTATGGCTACGAGGACGCCACCTTCGTCGGCCATGACTGGGGTGCGTTCGTCGTCTGGGGACTGACCCTGTTGCACCCCGACCGGGTGAACAAGCTGATCAACCTGAGCCTGCCTTACCAGGAGCGCGGAGAAACGCCGTGGATCGAGGTCATGGAAACCTTCCTCGGCGGCGACTTCTACTTCGTCCACTTCAACCGGCAGCCGGGCGTCGCGGACGCCGCATTTGATGCCAACCCCTCCCAGTTCATCCGCAACCTCTACCGGAAGAACGTGCCCCCCGCACCCCCTGAGCCGGGCATGGCATTTATCAACCTCGCCAAGGCGGAAACACCACTCGGTGAGCCCATCATGAGCGACAGCGACCTGGCCGTCTACGTCTCCGCGTTCGAGACGTCGGGATTCACGGGCGGCATCAACTGGTACAGGAACCTCGACCGCAACTGGCACCAGCTGGCGGACGCGGACCCGATCATCAAGCAGCCCGCCCTCATGATCTACGGCGACCAGGACTTCGCGGTCCCGAGGTTCGAAAGACTGGCAGAGTTCGTGCCCAACGTGGAAGTGGTCGGCCTGGACTGCGGTCACTGGATCCAGGAGGAAATGCCAGTAGAAACCAACCAGGTGATTTCGGAATGGCTGGAACGGCAGGGCTAGTGTCCTGTGATCCGGTTCGTATCACCTGAAGGCCGAGTTCTCGCATCACACCGATGACAAATGGGCTCGCGAAATCAACTCTCGCCGGTTGTTTTGGGTGCCCAGTCGACCGGTGACCTCCCGTGGTCTCCGGCGGCGTATCGGCTCCAGGTGCCGCCGGTCTCGTTGCGGAGGCGACTGGTGGTCTTGTCGTGGTAGCCGAGAGCGTCCGCGACGACAGGTGCGGGCAGTTCGAGGAGTTGCTGTCGGATGGCGGCGCCGCGGGCGGCGGCGATTGGGATTCCGACCTCGTTCAGGAGCGCGGACAGGTGGTTGGGGCCGAGCGGCTGGCCGGTCCGGCGGCCGGGGAAGAGCCAGCGGGACGTCGGGTTGGTCGCGGTGTTCATGTTGCCGCGGTTCGTGATGTGCTCCAGCAGCAGGGCGGAGACCGGCGCCGGGACGGGCGAGGGTGGCTCACCGAGTCGTAGC
The DNA here is from genome assembly GCF_053607985.1 of Streptomyces sp. NPDC055078. Lineage (NCBI taxonomy): Bacteria > Bacillati > Actinomycetota > Actinomycetes > Kitasatosporales > Streptomycetaceae > Streptomyces > Streptomyces sp. NPDC055078. The sequence goes on along the minus strand of NZ_JBSGUP010000123.1, from coordinate 1,954 downwards.
AGCACGGCGTCGCCGTTGCGGATGACGTCGTCAAGGGTGAGCCGGACGACGCGGCTCAGCGGTTGTGCGTAGAGAAGAACAATGACTCCGGCGACGCGGAGTCGCAGCGGTATCTCCGTGTCGATCAGAAGTCTGCCCAGGGCGGCGAGGCGTTCGTCTTCGCTCAGTGCGGGCCGGCGGGAGATCTTCATTGTGGGGATGGTCAAGGAACGTCGGCAGTGACGGCTCTGCATGGCCCAGTTGAGGAAGCCTCTCAGCCGGGTGCGGGCGTGCTGGGCGTTCTCGGCGAACCAGGCGTCGATGTCGACCTGGCCGCACGACGCGAGGGTGGTGTTCCGCTCGCCGAGCCATTGCAGGAAGGCGGTCGCGTACTTGATCTGTTCGCTGGCGAAGCGGCGGATGCTGGGTGTGATGTGGCTCCGCTCGGCTCGGGCTCGTAGTCCGGGGAGGACGTGCCAGGTCGCGAAGAGCTTGATCGTCTTGGTGCGCTCGGGTTCGGCGATGTCGGAGAGATGGCCAGGGAGCCAGCGCTGGAAAGAACAGATGTGCTTGTCGGCCGCGGGCAGGACTCCGCAGGCCATGAGGAGTTCTTCCAGGTGGGAGGCTGCCCGCCAGGGCTGGAGTTCGTGGAACGCATCGTGGGTCAGCGGAATCTCGCCCAGGCCGAGTCGACGAAGCAGCTGCGAGGCGTTTCCCAGCTGCCCGCGACGCATGTCCAGCCAGGCCAGTCCGCTTCCGGGCTTGTCCATCGTCACCAGCAGGTCCAACAGCGGGACCAGCGGGGGACGGACGCGGCCCGTGCCGTCGTCGAGGAGTGCGGTGAGCCGGTCGGTGAGCGTGCAGCGTTCGCAGAGCCGACCGCGCAGGAGCTTGCCCTCGAAGCCGCAGCGTGAGCAGTCGAAGGTCTGGGAGAAGCCGGCGCAGGTGGTGCAGATCGCGGCCCCGTCACCAGGACGGAGCCCAGGAAGGGCCCGGTCCTCGCCGCATCCCGGGCAGATCCCCCGTGTCCGGACAGCTCGGTCCGAACAGGTCCGGCAGACGTATCCGTCCGGCCAGGTGCCGGCCTTGTGCCTGCGGAGACCTTGACTGGCCCGCGGTGCTGCACGCCGCCGGATTCACCGCCGTGCAGTGCCATGCCCGTCCGGCCTGGAGTGACACCTACCAGAACATCTACCGCGTCGCGCTTCAGCTCGGCGACCCGGGCCCGGACACCGCGCTCGCCGGACTGCAAAGCGAAGCCCGCCGGCGCCTGCCCACCGCCCACCTCCTGCGCAGTGTCGCCGTCACCGCCGTATCCGGCTGGACCTCCGATCGACCTGGCGCTATAGGTTCCCCTTGATCATTAGCACTGGGTCTTGCGGGGATGCCGGAATCCGGGCTTCGCGAGCAGCGGGCGTGTCGGCTGGCTTTGAGCAATCTGAACCCGACGGACTGCGAGGGTTGGCTGCCTTTCGTGGTGCCGTTGGCTGCGCCTGAGCAGTCACTTGGCGGCGGGGTTCAGCTGCTTTCGCGGTAGTTCATGAACCAGTGGGTGTCGAAGTAGCGGGCCATCGTGTACGGGTGGTGCGGATCGATGAGGATGCGGCAGACGAACTCGGCTGCCCGGCAGTCGAAGAGGAGGTCCTCGCCGTCGGAGGACCGGACCACGACGGGCCAGCGGTCGGGGTCGTCACCGTCGGTCTTCCAGCAGTACAGGTCCTCGTGCTCCGTGCCCGCCCAGATGAGCAGGCCGTCCTCCCTGAGGTGCGTCCACGGTTCCTGGTTGAGGTCCAGGTAAGCGTCGAAGGCGCCTTTGCCGAAGGTCTCGACCATGCGCTTGTAGTCGCTCGGCACTGCGGTGCCCAGGCACGTCTCGACCTCCGCCCAGTCCACGTCTGGCCGCCGGGCGGGCTGTGTCCAGCCGGTGATCCGTATGAGCCGCTGCATCCAGTCGACGTCCTCGTCCGGAGCGGCC
>NZ_JBSGUP010000122.1:0-15996 GCF_053607985.1 Streptomyces sp. NPDC055078 | reverse complement strand
GGTCGAGGCGGTGGTCTGCAACAAGCGGACCGTGGAGTCCCTGATCAAGGCCGGGGCGTTCGACGAGATGGGCCACACCCGCAAGGGCCTGGTCGCCCACCACGAACCCATGATCGACAATGTGGTCGCGGTCAAACGCAAAGAGGCCGAGGGGCAGTTCGACCTCTTCGGCGGCATGGGCGACAGCGCGGAGGGAGGGGACGAGCCGGGCTTTGGGCTCGATGTGGAGTTCTCCGACGTCGAGTGGGACAAGTCCTATCTCCTCGCCCAGGAGCGGGAGATGCTCGGGCTGTATGTCTCCGACCATCCCCTCTTCGGGATCGAGCACGTTCTGTCCGACAAGTCCGACGCCTCGATCTCCCAGCTCACCGGCGGCGAACACGCCGACGGCGCGGTCGTCACCATCGGCGGCATCATCTCCGGCCTCCAGCGCAAAATGACCAAACAGGGCAACGCCTGGGCCATCGCCACCGTCGAGGACCTCGCAGGCTCCATCGAGTGCATGTTCTTCCCCGCCACCTACCAGCTCGTCTCCACCCAGCTCGTCGAGGACACCGTCGTCTTCGTCAAAGGCCGCCTCGACAAACGCGAGGACATCCCCCGCCTCGTCGCCATGGAACTCCAGGTCCCCGACATCTCGTCCGCCGGTACCAACGCCCCGGTGGTCGTCACCATCCCGACGGTCAAGGTGACCCCGCCGATGGTCAGCAGGCTCGGGGAGATCCTCAGCCACCACAAGGGCAACACCGAAGTGCGGATCAAGCTCCAGGGCCCCCGCTCCACCACGGTGCTCCGGCTCGACCGCCACCGGGTCCAGGCGGACCCGGCGCTCTTCGGCGATCTGAAGGTGCTGCTCGGCCCGTCCTGTCTGGCCGGCTGACACCGGGCCGGACCAGTACACCTGGACATCCAGCGAACATGGACATACGGAAGGGGCGTGCCCGTCGTCACGGGTGCGCCCCTTCCGCTTGATGCGCCGGAACGGCGCGAATCAGCTGTGGCCGATCAGTTGTGGCCGATCAGGTGTAGCTGATCAGTTGTGGCCGAAGCGCCGCTGGTGCTTACGGGCAACATCCGCCGGGCTGCCCTGCGCCTGGGACTGCGGCTGCGCATGGGACTCGTACGCGGTGGACTTGGCCTGCTCGTCGCCGCGCTCCGCCCGGGACGCGCGATCCTGCTGATGGCTGCCCTTGCGGTTCTTGTTCTTGGCCATGGTGTGCCTCCATCGGGGGGTCCTCGTCCCGGGGGCTGCCGGATCTCCGGCGCATACCTCCCGGGCCGCGACCAGACTCACATATGGTGCGATGTGTCGCATTTTGGATCATTGCCGTGGGTAAACGGCCCTTGTCAGGGGCTTCCCCATGGGTTCCGCCACGCCGATGATCGAGTTCCGGCCGTTAACCCACTCGCAGTCGGGCAGACTCGAAGGAAACCCGGAACAATCCCCGGTCCGGAGGCATCGTCCGGGGGGCGTTTCCCTCCCCGATTTCCCAGATTCCGAATCATCCCCTAATTCCAAGATCTTGAATTTTCCCGAAAGAGGGTGGAGCGCGTGGACCGCTGCGTTGTGCTGGTGGACGCCGGCTATCTGCTCGGCGCCGCCGCGAGCCTGCTCGCCGGAGAACCGGCCCGTTCCCGGATCACAGTCGACCACGCCGCTCTCATCCAGGGCCTGCGCGAGCTGGCCGAGGCGGACACCGAGCGCCCCCTGCTCCGTATCTACTGGTTCGACGGCGCCCCCGACCGGGTGCCGCAGCCCGAGCACCGGCGGCTGCGCGTCATGCCCAGGGTGACGGTCCGCCTCGGCGCGCTGACCCGCAGCGACGGCCGCTGGGCACAGAAGGGCGTGGACGCGGCCATGCACGCCGAGCTGACCGAGTTGGCCAGAAATCGCGCCTGCTCCGATGTCGTCCTGGTGACCGGCGACGGCGATCTGCTGCCCGGACTGATGTCCGCCAAGGAACACGGAGTCGCCGTCCACCTCTGGGCGGTGCAGGCCGCCGACGGCGACTACAACCAGTCCGAGGATCTGGTCGCCGAGGCCGACGAGCGCCGGGTGCTCGACCGCGCCTGGATCACCCGGGCCGTACGCGCCAAGGAACTGGGCGGGGTGTGCGCCCCGCCGCCGGTGCCCCGCCCCGAGATCGCCGCGATCCTCTCCGCCCCGCTGCCCGAGTCCGCGCTCGCCGCCTCCCAGGCGTCCGCCGCCGACGCCGCGCGCAACGGCGATCGCCCCACGCCCGGGGAGAACGGCGCCGGGCCGGCCCCCGCTCCGGCCGCCTCCAAGGGCGTGCCCACCCCCAAGGACCTGGCGAGCCTGCGCGCTCCCGGCACCCCCGTCCCGCACCATCCCCCCGGCGCCACCCTGCGCTGGTCCTCCGACAAGGGCTGGGTGGAGCGACCCGGCGCCGGACCGCTCGGCGAGCCGCCCGAGAGCGCGTCGCTGCCCACCCTCGCCCAGCTCACCAGCGCCGAGCAGCGCTGGGCCGACCGGGAGGAGGACATCACCACGGTGGGCGGTGACCCCTTCGAGGTCGGCCAGGTCTTCGCCCGGCGCTGGATGGAACGGCTGCCCGAATCCGGCCATGTCCAGAAGCTGTCCACGATGTACCCGCGGATTCCGCACCGTATCGACGGAGAGCTGCTCCGGTACGCGGCGCGATTCGGCCTGCTCGCGCACAAGGACGACCAGATCGACGAGCACGACCGCTATGCGATCAGGGCCGGATTCTGGCGCGAGATCGATGTCCGGGCGGCGGCGGAACACGCCCCCGCCGGGGAGTAGTCCGGGCGACCCCGTACTCTCGTACCTCGTGAGTACGGTGTGCGTGGTGCGGCGGCTGGTCAAGACATACCCTGCCGCGCGCGCCCGCCGAGGCGTGCCCGCGACGCCCGAAGTGCGGGCCAGCGACGGAATCAGCCTGGAGGTCCGGGGCGGTGAGATCTTCGGACTGCTCGGCCCCAACGGAGCGGGCAAGTCCACCCTCGTACGCCAGTTGACCGGTCTGATGCGGCCCGACTCGGGCAGTGTCGAGGTGCTCGGCCACGATCTCGTACGCCATCCGGAGCGGGCCGCACGCCTCATCGGCTACCTGGGCCAGGAGTCCACCGCCCTCGACGAACTGACCGTCGCGCTCGCCGCCGAGACCACCGGACGGCTGCGCGGACTCTCCGTCCGGGACGCCCGCGCCGAGCGCGACGGGGTCCTCGAAGAGCTGGGACTGACCGAGCTGGCCGGACGCGCCCTGAAGAAGCTGTCCGGGGGACAGCGCAGGCTGGCCTGTTTCGCGGCCACCCTGGTGGGCGCGCGCCCGCTCCTCGTCCTGGACGAGCCGACCACCGGAATGGACCCCGTCGCCCGGCGCGCGGTCTGGGCGGCCGTCGACCGCCGCCGGGTCGAGCACGGGGCGACCGTCGTCCTGGTGACCCACAACGTCATCGAGGCCGAGACGGTCCTCGACCGGGTCGCCGTCCTGGAACAGGGCCGGGTCATCGCCTGCGACACTCCCGGCGGACTGAAGGAACGGATCGCCGGTGAGGTACGGGTCGAGCTGATGTGGCGCGAGCGGGCGCCGCTGGATGTGCCGGAGGTGGCGGCGCTGCGCGCGTCGGCGCAGGAGTTCGGGCGCCGGTGGGTGCTCCGGCTCGCACCGGACGAGGCACGCGCGGCGGTGGCGGCGGTGACGGGCGGCGCGGCATTCGCGGCGCTCGACGACTTCACGCTGGCGACGCCCAGCCTGGAGGACGTGTACTTGGCGCTCGGGGGGAACGCGACGAAGGGGCTGGTCAAGGCGTGAGTATCGTGCCCATGGAGGCAGTGTCCGGGCAGACACACATCAGAGACCGGGACCGGGAGGCGGAGGCGGTCGCGCCCGCCCCGCTCGCCCCCAAGGCACGGCTGCTGCCCGCGCTCGGGGCGGTCTACCGCGCCCAGCTCTCCCGGGCGCGGGTCGCCCGGATCCCGCTGCTCTTCGTGGCGACCTTCCAGTCCGTCGGGATCATGGTCCTGATGCGCGGGGTCGTCGACGGCGGTGACGAGGCACGGGCCGTCGTCGCCGGATCGGCCGTGCTGGTCGTCGCCTTCGTCGCGCTCAATCTGCTGGCCCAGTACTTCGGCCAGCTCCGGGCGAGCGGCGGACTCGACCACTACGCCACGCTGCCGGTGCCGCCCGCGTCGGTGGTCCTCGGCGCGGCCGGGGCGTACGCCTCCTTCACCGTGCCCGGCACGATCGTCACGGCGGTCACGGGCAGTGTGCTCTTCTCGCTGCCGATGACCCATCTATGGGTGCTCGTCGCCGTCATCCCGCTGTCCGGGGCGGCCCTCGCCGGACTCGGCGCGGCCCTCGGACTGCTCGCGCCCCGGGCGGAACTGGCGACACTGCTGGGGCAGTTGGGCATGTCCGCGGCCCTGCTGCTGGGGGTGCTGCCGGCCGACCGGCTGCCGGGCCCGATCTCCTACGCGCGTGATCTGCTGCCCTCCACCTACGGGGTCGAGGCACTGGCCAGGACCTTCGACGCGAGCCCGGACTGGGCGGTCGTCGGACTCGACCTCGGGGTCTGTGCGGTGGTCGGTGTGGTCTCGCTGACGATCGCGACCTGGGCGTACCGGCGGGCGGCGGTCCGGTGAGGCGCGGTCCGCGTCCGCCTGGCACGATGGCGGTGTGACCGCACCGCTGACTCCGCCCCATCAGCCGCACCGTTCGCAGGACGGCAATCCGTGGCCCGCCCCGCCGACGCCCGGCGAGGGCGAGGACCCCGGCGACCCGGATCTGGTGACCGAGCTGCGTGAGGGTGTCGTCACGGTGGTGGCCCAGGTGGTCGCGGGACTGGCGCTGGGACTGCTGTGGCTCTGGCTGGCCCCCCGGGTGCCACTGATCTCCGACGGTACGGCGGTGTTCCGCAGCGATACGGAGGGGGAGGGCGCCATCGGCGCGGACGGAACGTTTGTCCTCCTCGCCCTCGGCTTCGGCGCGGTGAGCGCGGCCCTGGTCTTCCTGCTGCGCCGCCGCGGTGGGATGGTGCTGGTGATCGCCCTGGCCGTCGGGGGGCTGCTCGCCTCGCTGGTCGCCTGGGGCACCGGGGCATGGCTCGGCCCGACCGACGACGTCGTCGCACAGGCCCGCGAGGTCGGGCGGGGCGTCGTCTTCGACGCGCCGCTTGAGCTGAACGCCAAGGGGGCGCTGCTGGCGTGGCCGGTGGCCGCGATGGTGGTCCATCTGGCCCTGACGGCGATGTTCGGTCCCCGGGACCCGGAGCCGCGGTGGGAGACGGCCCCGGAGCCGCCGCGCCAGTAGGTGCTCCGGGGGCCTCCCGTACCGGCCGTACCCGCAGATCGTACGGACAGACCGGCCGTACGTACGGACCGTGCCCGTCGCCGTGCCCACGGGCCACGCCCATCGCCCCGTCCCGGATTCGGCCGGGGTGCCGCCGGGGTGCCGGCGGCACGACTGCCCGGCCGGTGGACCGCCGCTACGCCGGGCGGCGGCCGTGGTTGGCCTTGCGGGTGCGCCATTTGCGTTTGCGGGTGCGTTTGGACATGACATCGCCTCCGTCGCAGCGTCGTTCCCACGGTCGTAGCCGACAACGGCCTGCCCGTCGACCCCTCGCGCACGGCCGGCGGCCGGTTGCCGCCCCCCGCCGCCCCGTCCGTCTGCCTACGTCTGCGTCCGGCTTCCTGCATCTGCGTACGTTTGCGTACGTCTCATGGGCGCCGCCGTGGCGGCAGGAGGGGCCTACCCGCGGCCGATCGGGGCCAGGACCGCCGCTGTCAGGTCAACCAGGTCCGCCGGGGCCAGTTCGATCTCAAGGCCGCGGCGGCCCGCCGAGACACAGATCGTGGGGTGGGCCAAGGCCGAGGAGTCCAGGACGGTGGGGAGGCGTTTGCGCTGGCCGAGGGGGGAGATGCCGCCGCGGACATAGCCGGTGGTGCGTTCGGCCGCCGCCGGGTCGGCCATGGCCGCCCGTTTGCCGCCGACCGCCGCCGCGAGGGCCTTGAGATCGAGCCGGCCCGCCACCGGGACGACCGCGACCGTCAGTTCGCCGTCCACCTCCGCGACGAGGGTCTTGAAGACCCGGTCCGGCGACACGCCGAGGGCTTCCGCCGCCTCCTCGCCGTACGACACGGAGGCCGGGTCGTGCTCGTAGGTGTGCACGGTGAACTCGGTGCCCGCCGAGGTCAGCGCCACCGTCGCGGGGGTGCCGCCCGGCTTTCTGGACTTCTTCGCCGCACGTGCCACTTCAGAGGCTCCCGGGTCAGTTGGGACTGGTGGGCGCGCGGGTCAGATTCACCGCGGGCAGTGACGGAAGATGCCGGATCACCGCGGTCTCGGCCCGCAGCAGTTCCAGCTCCGCCCGCAGCCGGGCCGCCGCGTCGGGCGCCTCAAGGAGCCTTTGCTGTGTCGGTGTGTCCAGTACGGTCGCCGCCGCCACCAGATAGGAGACGACGGACGGTTCGTCCGGGAGGTCGGCGTTGGTCGACAGGGACCGCTCCCGAGCGCCCGCCAGCCGCTTCTGATAGTTGCGGAACGCCCGCAGCGCACCTTCCGCCAGGGTCGCGGCGCCCTCCCCGGTGTCCTCGGGGAGTTCTTCCAGTTCGGCCGTGAGGAACGGCCCGCTCGCGTCGACCGAGAGCAGCCTCACCCGGGTGGTGCCGGTGGCGAGGACCTCGAAGCTGCCGTCCTCGCGCTCCCGGATGGTCGCCGCGTCCGCGATACAGCCCACCTCGTGGAACGCCTGGATGGGGTCGTCGCCGAACCCGGCGGCCGGTCCGCGCTCGGGCCGCGCGGTCGGGTCGGGCAGACCGGGCGCGGTCGACGCGACCTCCCGGCCGTCACGGATGGCGACCACGGCGAATCGGCGCGGCTCGGACTCGTCCGTCTTGAGCAGCTCGTGCATCATGGCGCGATAACGCTCCTCGAACACGTTCAAGGGCAGGACGAGGCCCGGGAACAGCACCGAGTTCAGCGGAAAGAGCGGGAGCCGTGCGGTTGTCACAACGGACAAGCCTAATGGTCCGCGGAGCGGCTGCGTCCGGCCCGGTGTCGCAGAGGGGTCACGGCGGCCAGCTGGATCCGTACGCCGTCCCGCGCGTCCAGGAACTGGCCGAGCGGATCGTCGGAAACATCACTCCATGGGAAGGATGTGGCACAGGTCCCGATCAGCCGGAACTGTTCCAGGGATTCCCGCCACCGCCCCCGCCGCATCAGCACGTACGCCGTCAGATTGCGCACCTCGGCAGGCCAGGAGTCCCCGGCCGGATAGTCCGCGGAGAGCGCGATCGCCAGATCGGCCGCCGCGTCGACCCGCTCGGTCGCCACGGAGTTGACGCCACCGCTCTCCAGCTGGGCGAACGCGGCTCGCACCGGCAGCGCCTGCACCAGGGAGCCGGGCAGCGCGTCCGCCGCCGCCTGTTCCGCGAAGTCGAAGCACTCGCGGTGGGAGCCGTGCCACCGCGCGGACAGATACCGCAGGGCCGCGACATGGCATCCGTAGTGGTGCGGGGACCGGCCTACCGCCTGGGCCCACAGCGTCTCGAAGGCCGTGTGGGTGGCGTGCGTACCGCGTGCGTGGTCCAGGGCGATCCGCCAGGGGACCGGGTCGCCGGGAGCGCTCCGGGCCGCCGCGTCGATCAGCGGCCCGATCTCGCGCAGCCGCTCGGCGCGCGCCGGGGACTCCCAGGCACTGCGGACCGCCAGCTCCGCCTTGACGACCAGGGCGTCCGGGTCGCGCGGAGCCGCGGTGAGCCAGGCCGTCAGCCACTCGGCACGGGCCGCCGCGAAGGTGGCCAGGCGCATCACATACCGGTCGCGGTTCTCCCATTCGGCGCCCCCGCGGGTGGTCGCCAGCAGCTTGGCCGCCGGTTCGTACTCACCGACCGCCGCCGCCACGAGCGCCGGCCCGATCCGTACGTCGGGCACGTCGAGCAGGACCGCCTCGTCGGGCGGCAGGCCCGAAGCGGGGTCGCCGAGCCGCGGGGTGTGGCGGATCATCCGGGCGGTGCGGATCAGGGATCGCAGCAATGACATGGTGCGGACCATTGAAAACCGCAGGTGGGAGGCGCGCCAGGGAATGGCTGTGAAGCTTTGGTAGCGGCGCGATGGTTGTCCTGGCGCAGGCCAAGAGACGGTAAAGGATGCACCCCCTGGGCGGCCCCCGGCCCTCGGCGGGCGCTTCGGCCTCCCGGGTCGCCCCGCCCCCGGGCAGCACGCCCGTCTCCCCGCGCCGCCCCGGCTCTCCTCGCCCCTCCTTGCCCCCTGGCCCTCCTTGCCCCCTGGCCCTCCTCGCCCGCTGGCTCAGCCCCGTCGCAGCAGCCTCGACGCCCCCGCCGCCACCGTGGTCGCCAGAATCCACCCCAGTATCACCAGCACCGCGGCCGTCCACTGCCAGCGGCTGTCCAGCCGCCAGTGCCCGTCCTGCCCGAGGTTGATCACCGGGATGAGCAGGTCCAGCGCGTACAGCGGGGCGTTCCAGCGCGGATGCTCACCGGGTTTGAGCGGTGCGGGGTCGACCTGGGCGAAGGCCACCGCGCCCGCCGCCCACAGCACCGCCATCCACAGCGCCGCCCGGCCGGGCCGGTAGCCGTACGCCACGGTCCAGTCCTGGAGATAGCCCCACAGCTTCGCGGCCAGCGGCAGCGTCTCGCGGCGGCGGCGCTGCTTGGCGAGCAGCACCTCGCGGGCGTCCGCGTCCTCGCCGCTGTTGCGCAGCACGGTCGCCAGCCGCTCGTACGGCTCCGGGGAGTACTCGGGGGTCGCGGACTCCACCCACTCCAGCCGCCGGCTCAGCGGAAACGCCTCGTACGGCACCAGGTTCTCGTAGACGAAGCCGCCCATCGCCAGGCCGCCGGGCCCCGGCCAGCTCGCCGCCTGGTCGACCAGGGTGATCACCTTCGCGCCGTTCAGGACCACCCGCCCCTCCTCGGGGCGCTGGGCGTTGAACCGCAGTTCGGGGCTGACTATCCGGCGCAGCGACAGCTCCTCGCGCGGGCTCAGCACAAACCGCGCCCGGTGCAGATCGATCGCGTCGCCGAACCGGCCGTCGTCGAGCCGCACCCCGCCGTAGCACTCGAAGGGCCGCAGCCGGCTGTCGCGGCGCAGGGAGGAGCCGCGCGTGACCCCGAGCGGGGGAGTGGCGTTCTGATCGCCCGTGGTCTCGCTCACCCACGCGCCCGTCATATAGAGCGTGCGCTCCACCGTCAGCTGCGGCGCGTTCAGCGCACGGCGCTCGGCGGCGGCCCGCAGCCGGCTGCCCCGCAGGCTCAGCGAGACCCCGACCTTCGCGCCGCGCAGACTGAACTCCCCGTACGTCTCGATCAGCTCGGCCTGTAAATCCTGCGCGACCGACATACCGTCCGCGGTGATCGCCCGGCCCCGGCGGTCCGGCCGGACATGGATCTGGTTGATCAGCAGATCGGTGCCGATCTGCGCGTCGGTGAGCCGTATTCCGTGCTCGACCCGGCAGCGCGGCAGATGCAGATCGCCCTCGGTGCGCAGCCGGGCCGCCTCCAGCCGCGGAATCGCGCAGCTCACCATCCGCACGGTGGTGAAGTGCGCCTCCGACAGCCAGATCTCGCTGTCGAACCGGCAGCTGTTCAGTTCGACATACGGCGCGATACTGCCGCCCGCCAGCTTGAGGGTGCCGGTGATCTGGACCCCGCGCAGCTTGAGTGCGGCGACCCGGCCCGGCAGCGCGGGCGGCCCGCTCAGCAGCAGCCGGGCGACGATGGAGGCGCGGACACTGCGCTCGGGGCCCCAGGGGCGGGGCGCGAACGGATCGTTCAGCAGGGGGGCGGGATCGCTCAGATCGTAGGTGCTTCCGCTCCGGAACGCGTTCCACATGCGCTGCTCGGTCTGGCTCAGCCCGTCCGGGGGCCCGTCGTCCAGCGGCTCGGTCACTGCCGCCCCCTCCGCATTCCTTGATTCCCTGATTCCCTGGGGCACTCGGCTCGTACAGACGCTTCGTACAGATGCTCCGTACAGACGTTTCGTGCAGACGACTCACACAGGTGGCTCGTACAGCGACTCGTACTGCCGTTCTTCCCGCTGAGTGACGGAGTGAACGCTAGTGGTCATCACTGACACCCGGTCCCCCGGGTCCCGTATCAGTCAGTGATACGTGGACAAGCCGCCGTTTCGGTTCTGCGAGAATTGGCGGTGTGATCTCCCGAATCGATCTGCGCGGCGATGCCCTCCCTGAGGGCTCCGCCCTGCGCGACCTGCTGCCCCGTGCCGACTTCGACGTGGAAGCCGCCCTGGAGAAGGTGCGGCCGATCTGCGAGGACGTGCATCATCGTGGCACGGCGGCGCTGATCGAGTACGCGGAGCGGTTCGACGGCGTCGTCCTGGAGCGGGTCCGGGTGCCCGCCGCCGCGCTCGCCGAAGCCCTCGCGGGGCTCGACCCCGAGGTCAGGGCCGCCCTGGAGGAGTCGATCCGGCGTGCCAGGATCGTCCACCGCGCCCAGCGCCGCACCGAGCACACCACCCAGGTCGTCCCCGGCGGCACCGTCACCGAGAAGTGGGTCCCCGTCCAGCGCGTCGGGCTGTACGCGCCCGGCGGCCGGTCCGTCTACCCCTCCTCCGTGATCATGAACGTGGTCCCGGCGCAGGAGGCGGGCGTCGAGTCCATCGCCCTCGCGTCCCCGCCCCAGCGGGAGTACGGCGGTCTGCCCCACCCGACGATCCTCGCCGCCTGCGCGCTGCTCGGCGTCGAGGAGGTGTACGCGGTGGGCGGCGCCCAGGCCGTCGCGATGTTCGCGTACGGCACCTCGGGTCCGGACGGCTGCCCGCCCGCGAACATGGTCACAGGACCCGGCAATGTCTGGGTCGCCGCGGCCAAGCGCTACTTCACCGGCCGGATCGGCATCGACACCGAGGCGGGCCCCACCGAGATCGCGGTCCTCGCCGACTCCACCGCCGACCCGGTCCATGTCGCGGCCGATCTGATCAGCCAGGCCGAGCACGACCCGCTGGCCGCCGCCGTCCTGGTCACCGACTCCGTCGAACTGGCCGACGCGGTCGAGAAGGAGCTGGAGCCCCAGATCGCGGCCACCCGCCATGTCGAGGACCGCATCGTGCCCGCCCTCACCGGCCGGCAGTCCGCGATCGTCCTGGTCGACGGGATCGCCGAGGGCCTGCGGGTCGTCGACGCCTACGGCGCGGAGCACCTGGAGATCCAGACCGCCGACGCCTCATCCGTCGCGGCCCGGGTCCGCAACGCCGGGGCGATCTTCGTCGGCCCCTGGTCACCGGTCTCCCTCGGCGACTACTGCGCGGGATCCAACCACGTCCTGCCGACCGGCGGCTGCGCCTGCCACTCCTCGGGCCTGTCCGTCCAGTCGTTCCTGCGCGGTATCCACCTGGTGGACTACACCCGCGACGCGCTCGCCGAGGTGACCCACCATGTGGTCACCCTGGCGGAGGCCGAGGACCTGCCCGCGCACGGCGCGGCGATGAAGGCCCGTTTCGGCTGGAAGGTGCCGGGCAAGTGAGCACGAATCCGCAGAGGCGAGTGAACACGAATCCGCTGGGCCGAGTGAGCGAGGACCCGCTGGGCATCGACGATCTGCCCATCCGCGAGGAGCTGCGGGGGAAGTCGCCGTACGGTGCCCCCCAGCTCGACGTCCCCGTACAGCTCAACACCAACGAGAACCCCTACCCGCTGCCGGAACCGCTGGTCGAGCGGATCGCCGAGCGGGTGCGGGAGGCGGCGCGCGGTCTCAACCGCTACCCCGACCGGGACGCGGTCGAGCTGCGCACCGGACTCGCCGCGTATCTGACCCGTACGGGCGGACACCCCGTGGCCGCCGGGAACGTCTGGGCGGCCAACGGCTCCAACGAGGTCCTTCAGCAGCTGCTCCAGACCTTCGGCGGCCCGGGGCGTACCGCCATCGGCTTCGAGCCCTCGTACTCGATGCACGGCCTGATCGCCCGGGGCACCGGCACCGGCTGGATCTCCGGGCCGCGCCGCGACGACTTCACCATCGACACGGGCGCCGCCGAGCGCGCCATCGCCGAGAACCGCCCCGATGTCGTCTTCATCACCTCGCCCAACAACCCCACCGGCACCGCGGTCGACGCCGAGGTGGTCCTGGCGCTGTACGAGGCCGCCCAGGCGGCCAAGCCGTCCCTGGTGGTCGTGGACGAGGCGTATGTCGAGTTCAGCCACCGGCCGTCGCTGCTGCCGCTGATCGAGGGCCGTCCCCATCTGGTGATCTCCCGCACGATGTCCAAGGCGTTCGGCGCCGCCGGACTGCGTCTTGGCTATCTGGCCGCTCACCCGGCCGTGGTCGACGCCGTCCAGCTCGTCCGGCTGCCGTACCACCTCTCGGCGATCACCCAGGCCACCGCGCTCGCCGCGCTGGAGCACACCGATACGCTGCTCGGGTACGTGGAGCAGCTCAAGGCCGAGCGGGACCGCCTGGTCACCGAGTTGCGCGCCATCGGCTACGAGGTGACGGAGTCCGACGCCAACTTCGTCCAGTTCGGCCGGTTCGACAGCGCGCACGAGACCTGGCAGCGCATCCTCGACCGGGGCGTCCTGGTCCGGGACAACGGTGTACCCGGCTGGCTCCGGGTCACCGCGGGCACCCCAGCGGAGAACGACGCGTTCCTCGACGCGGTACGTGAGTTGAAGAAGGAGCAGAGCGCATGAGCCGGGTAGGACGCGTCGAACGCACCACCAAGGAGACCTCCGTCGTCGTCGAGATCGACCTCGACGGCACCGGAAGAGTCGATGTGTCGACCGGGGTCGGTTTCTACGACCACATGCTCGACCAGCTCGGCCGCCACGGCCTGTTCGACCTGACCGTGAAGACCGAGGGCGATCTCCACATCGACTCCCACCACACCATCGAGGACACCGCCCTCGCCCTCGGCGGCGCCTTCAAGCGCGCGCTCGGCGACAAGGTCGGCATCTACCGCTTCGGCAACTGCACCGTGCCGCTGGACGAATCGCTCGCCCAGGTCACCGTGGACCTCTCCGGCCGCCCCTATCTGGTGCACACCGAGCCGGAGAACATGGCGCCGATGATCGGCGCCTACGACACGACGATGACCCGGCACATCCTGGAGTCCTTCGTCGCCCAGGCCCAGATCGCGCTGCACGTCCACGTCCCGTACGGGCGTAACGCGCACCACATCGTGGAGTGCCAGTTCAAGGCACTGGCCCGCGCGCTGCGCTACGCCTCCGAGCGCGACCCGCGCGCCGCCGGAATCCTTCCCTCCACGAAGGGCGCGCTGTGAACGGCCTCTCCACCGTCCTGATCATCGTCGGACTCTTCCTCCTCGGCGGGGTCTACTCCTTCATCAAGCAGGAGCAGCCCAGGGGCGTCGTCGTCCTGCTGTCGATCGGGGCCGCGATGTGTCTGGTGGCGGGCGTGCTCCGGCTGGACGTGTGGTCATGAGCACGCGGAGTGCCGGATGTGTGGTCATGAGCACGCGGAGTGCCGGATGTGTGGTCATGAGCACGCGGAGTGCTGGATGTGCGGTCATGAGCACGCGGAGTGCTGGATGTGCGGTCATGAGCACCCCGAGGAAGGACACGCGGTCATGAGCGCCCCGAAGAAGGTCGTCGTCCTCGACTACGGCTTCGGTAACGTCCGCTCCGCCGAGCGGGCGCTGGCCCGCGTCGGCGCCGATGTGGAGATCACCCGCGACTTCGACACCGCCATGAACGCCGACGGACTCCTCGTCCCCGGCGTCGGCGCGTTCTCCGCCTGTATGGAGGGCCTGCGCAAGGCCCGCGGCGAGTGGATCGTCGACCGCAGGCTCGCCGGCGGACGCCCGGTCCTGGGCATCTGCGTCGGTATGCAGATCCTCTTCGCGCGCGGCATCGAGCACGGAGTGGAGAGCGAGGGGCTCGACGAGTGGCCCGGCACGGTCGGCCCGCTGAAGGCCCCCGTCGTGCCCCATATGGGCTGGAACACCGTCGAGGCCCCCGCGGGCAGCCGGCTCTTCGCCGGGGTCGACCCCGGCGAGCGGTTCTACTTCGTGCACTCCTATGCCGTACACGACTGGGAACTGGAGATCACCAACCCCGCCATGCGCGCACCCCAGATCACCTGGGCCACCCATGGCGAGCGCTTTGTCGCCGCCGTGGAGAACGGCGCGCTGTGGGCGACGCAGTTCCACCCCGAGAAGTCCGGCGACCCCGGCGCCCAGCTGCTGACCAACTGGATCGGAACACTGTGACCAACCTCGAACTCCTCCCCGCCGTCGATGTCCGCGACGGCCAGGCCGTCCGTCTCGTCCACGGCGAGTCCGGTACGGAGACCTCCTACGGCTCTCCCCTGGAGGCCGCCCTCACCTGGCAGCGCGCGGGCGCCGAGTGGCTCCACCTGGTCGACCTGGACGCCGCCTTCGGCACCGGCGACAACCGCGCCCTGATCACCGAGGTCACGGGTAGCCTCGCGGGCGGCGGCATCAAGGTCGAGCTGTCCGGCGGCATCCGCGACGACGCCTCGCTCGCCGCCGCCCTCGCCACGGGCTGCACCCGGGTCA
Source organism: Streptomyces sp. NPDC055078 (assembly GCF_053607985.1). NCBI lineage: Bacteria > Bacillati > Actinomycetota > Actinomycetes > Kitasatosporales > Streptomycetaceae > Streptomyces > Streptomyces sp. NPDC055078. The sequence goes on along the minus strand of NZ_JBSGUP010000122.1, from coordinate 1,501 downwards.
ATCTGGGGACCGCCGCGCTGGAGACCCCCGAGTGGGTCGCCAAGATCATCGCCGAGCACGGGGACAGGATCGCGGTCGGTCTGGACGTCCGAGGCACCACCCTGCGCGGCCGGGGCTGGACCCGCGACGGAGGCGACCTCTACGAGACGCTGGCCCGCCTCGACTCCGAGGGCTGCGCCCGCTATGTCGTCACCGACATCGCCAAGGACGGCACCCTCGAAGGCCCCAACCTGGAGCTGCTGAAGAACGTCTGCGCGGCCACCGACAAGCCGGTCGTCGCCTCCGGCGGCGTCTCCTCGCTGGACGATCTGCGTGCGATCGCCTCCCTCGTCCCTCAGGGCGTCGAGGGCGCGATCGTCGGCAAGGCCCTGTACGCGAAGGCGTTCACCCTTCAGGAGGCGCTCGCGGTGGTGTCCTCATGACCGACGGCACCCGGATGACCGACGGTGTCCGGCGGGTGGCCACCGGAGCACCCTGGGAGGAGCAGTTCGGCTACTCCCGGGCCGTGGCCCTGCCGAACGGCCTGGTCCTGGTCTCCGGCTGCACCTCCGTGATCGACGGCAAGCTCATCGACGGCGGCCCCTACGACCAGGCCGTGAACTCGTTCAACGTGGCCTTCGACGCGCTCGGGCAGCTCGGCCTCGGGGTCGCCGATGTCGTACGGACCCGGATGTATCTCACCCACGCCCGTGACGTCGACGAGGTCGGCCGCGCCCACAAGGAGCTGTTCGACACCGTCCGCCCCGCCGCGTCCATGATCATTGTCTCGGGATTCGTCGACCCCCGTCTGGTGGTGGAGGTCGAGATCGAGGCGTACCGGGGGGAGGGCACATGACTCTCGCCGTCAGGGTCATCCCCTGCCTGGACGTCGACAACGGCCGGGTCGTCAAGGGCGTCAACTTCCAGAATCTGCGCGACGCGGGCGACCCCGTCGAGATGGCGAAGCTCTACGACGCCGAGGGCGCCGACGAGCTGACCTTCCTCGACATCACCGCCTCATCCGGCAACCGCGAGACCACCTACGACGTGGTGCGCCGCACCGCCGAGCAGGTCTTCATCCCCCTCACGGTCGGCGGCGGCGTCCGCTCGGCCGACGATGTCGACAAACTGCTGCGGGCCGGTGCCGACAAGGTGGGCGTCAACACCGCCGCCATCGCCCGCCCCGAACTGATCCGCGAGATCGCCGAGCGCTTCGGCCGCCAGGTACTGGTGCTGTCCGTCGACGCGCGCCGCACCCCGGAGGGCACCTTCGAGGTCACCACCCACGGCGGTCGCCGGGGCACCGGCATCGACGCCGTCGAATGGGCGCAGCGGGCCGCCGGACTGGGCGCGGGCGAGATCCTGCTGAACTCGATGGACGCGGACGGCACCAAGGACGGCTACGACACCGAGATGATCGCGGCCGTACGCGCGCAGGTCACCGTCCCCGTGATCGCCAGCGGCGGCGCCGGCCGCCTCGGTGACTTCGCCCCGGCCATCGACGCGGGCGCGGACGCGGTCC
>NZ_JBSGUP010000121.1:0-15997 GCF_053607985.1 Streptomyces sp. NPDC055078 | reverse complement strand
GTGCGCACCCTGGCAGGCAACTCCACCCCGAGCCCTCATGCCGGACAGGCTTGATGTGCGCGGGGCACCGGTCGGGCAGCGCGCTGGGCAGACGGCTAGCGGACCACCACCGTGCGCTGGGCGGAGAAGTCGCCCCACTTCCCGTCCGGGAGCTTCGCCCGGAGTTTGATGCTGTAGCGGGTGCCGGGGGGATCGGTGACGGTCATCGTGTACGTCGCCGTCTTCCCGGTCGGTGGGGCGCCCCAGACGATGGTGGTGGCCGGTTTCCCGTTGAGATACAGCTCATGGGTCTCGATCGGGCCGTCCGCCTCGGGCGGCGTCCAGCTCAGATCGATGCTGCCCTTGCGGGCGGTGGCCTTCAGATCGGTGGGAGCGGTGCTGGGGCCCTCACCCTGGGCGGCGGGGGTGGTGAGGTCCACGGCGTTGCTGTCGGGCGAGGAGTTCTCGGCCGCGTCACGGGCGCGCACCGTGAAGGAGTAGACGGTGCCGGGCCGCAGTCCGGTGACGCGGGCCGTCGTCTCGGTGCCGGACACACTGTGGACGCGCGAGTTCTCCTGGTAGATGTCGTACGAGGTCACCTTGGTGTTGTCGGTGGCCGCGCGCCAGCTCAGCGTGACGGCTCGCCCCCCGTCGAGCTTGCCGCCGAGTCCGGCGGGCCGGGTGGGGGCCTTGTTGTCGTCCGGGGTCGGCTCGGGGGTCGTGACCGCTGTCGCGGGGCTGGGCTCGGAGAGATTGCCCGCCGCGTCACGGGCCCGGACGGTGAAGCTGTACGCGGTCTTCGGAGTCAGCTCGTCCACGTCGACCATCGTCTTGGTGGCGGGCACCGATTTCACTCTGGTGTCCTTCTGGAACACCTCGTAGCCGGTGACGCCCTTGTTGTCGGCGGCCTTCTCCCACATGACGTGGACGGATGTGGCGCTGCCCGCCTGCGCGGTGACGGACGAGGGGGTGGTGGGGGACTCGGTGTCCTTGCTCTCGCCCTTGTCGTCACCCCCGCAGGCGGTGAGCAGGAGCGCGGCGGCGATGACCAGCGCGGGCAGTGTGGGGGGACGTTGCACGGGTGGGACCTCCGCAAGCGGATGGGAATGGTCCAGACCTATATGACACAGGTGTACGGCGACTTCAAGCCCCGCAGTACCGGGGAGAAGGAAGTCACCCCGCGTACAGGGGCATTGACGACATCCGGCCGGCCGCCCCGCCGGGAACCGATGGGCGCGATCCATGGCCGTACGGTGCCGGGGCGGGGGCAGTGCCGGGGCGGGGTGCCGGCTCTGCTGTGGGTGCCGGGGCGCCGTGGTGGCGGGTCCGGTGGGGCACATACGACACCGGGGGCGGGGGCAGCGGGACGCTGGGGCGCCGATGAGTTCTGGGCGTCGCGGCCGTCTGCCCTGTATGGAATCGACCACATCGAGTACCTCGAACACCCAGTCCGCCGGACCGGATCTGCGACCCGCCGCCGATGCCGTCGCCCGGCTGCTCGATGCCGTCGGCGATGACCGGCTCGGCGATCCGACTCCCTGCCCCCGGTACGCCGTACGCGAACTGCTCGGACATCTCGCCGGGCTCGCCGTCGCCTTCCGTGACGCCGCCCGCAAGGAGCTGGGGCCGACGACCGACACCGATCCCGGCAGCTCACTGCCCGTGCTGGAGGACGACTGGCGGAGCACGCTGCCGAGGCGGCTGGCGGAACTGGCCGAGGCATGGGAGCGGCCCGCGGCCTGGGAGGGGGACACCAGGGCCGGAGGCATCGATCTGCCCGCGCCGGTCGCGGGGCGGGTCGCGATGAACGAGCTGGTGATCCACGGCTGGGATCTGGCCCGCGCCACGGGGCAGCCCTACGCGCCCGGTGAGTCGAGCCTCCGTGTCTCGTACGAACTGCTCAGCCCCACTGAGGACGATCCGGGCAGCGAGGGGCTGTTCGGTCCCGTGGTGCCGGTCCCCGAGGACGCGCCGCTGCTCGACCGGGTGGTGGGGCTGAGCGGGCGGCGGCCCGACTGGAAGCCGGAGGGGTAGGGGGGCGAGTCCCGGCACGGTTCCGGGCTACCGGGGATTCGGGCTCAGGCCCCTGGCTCAGGGACGAGCAGCCGGCGGGCACGCTCCCGCAGACGCTCGTCCGCCGGGACTATCTCCGGCTCAAGACCCGAGGTCACCACACGGAGGTCACGCTCGGCGAGGGTGGTCAGCCGGGTCGTGGTGTCGGGGGTGAGAGCCTCCGGGCCGAGGGTGCCGAGGGCTTCGAGCGCCGTGGCCGCGTCGGCGTCGCGTTCGGCGGAGGTCAGCAGCAGATCGGCCGCCTGGGCGGCATCGAGGGCGCAGCCCGTCGACTGCAGGGCGATGATCGCGGTCGGGGCCTGGACGGGGTCGTCCAGCAGGGCCTCCAGCGCGGGCGCCAGCTCCCGGGCGGCGGGGCCCAGCTCCGCCGCCGCGCGGGCCGCGTTGGTGAGGGGCCAGCGGGTCCACATCCCGTCGGCCGCTTCGGCCAGCACTCCCCCGAGCACCTTCACCGCCTCGTCCGCGTCGCCCGTCAGCCGCCACAGCGCCAGGGCGGTCTGGATGTCGGTGTTCATGGCGGGGACGGTCCGGGTGTCCCCACCGGGGCTCAGGGCCGCCCGCAGCTCGGGAACCAGCACCGCCGCGTCCGGGCCCAGCGCCGCCACCGTCTTCGGGACCTGGGGATCGATGTCCTCGCGCAGCACATCTCTGAGCGCGGTCACCAGCGGGCCGGTCTCCCCCGACAGGCTCCACAGGGCCTCGGCCGCCGCACAGCGGTCCCTGGGCTCCCCAGACTCGGCCGCCCGGCGCAGCAGGGCGGCGGTGGCCGGGCGCCCCTCCGGCGGGCAGACGGCCGCGAGCGCCGGGGGAACCAGGGCGGGGAACCGGTCGAGCACCGCGGTCAGTTCGGGCAGGCAGGCCGCCGCGCGCGGGCCCCACTGGGCGAGCAGTCGCGTCAACTCGGCCGCCGCGTCCCGCCCGAGGTCGTCGGCGGTGAGGCGGATACGGATCGCGTTCAGCAACTCGGGCGCGTACGGCACGGGGAGCGAGGCGCGCAGGCCGCGCGTACCCGTGACGGCGGCGAGGGCGCGGGAGCGGTTGCCCAGATCGCGCGCGAGCAGCGGCGCGGCCTGCTCGGGGGCGACCCGGACGAGCACCGCGAGCGCCCGGTCGGCGAGGTCGCCGTCGGCTCCGGCGAGCGCCGCCAGCATGGGGGCGGCGGGCTCGGCGTGGGCGCCCAGCTTGTCGAGGATCGGCAGCAGCGACGCCATATGGGTGAAGGCGGGGTCGGCGGGGAGCGCCAGCAGCGCAGGTGCCAGCCGCCCCGGTGCGCCACGGGAGATCATGCAGGCGTGCTCGGCGGCCCACAGCGCCTCCTTGCGCGCGTCGGGGCCGGTCAGCCGCAGGGCCGCCTCGATCAGCTCGTACGCCGACGCGCGGTCGGTGTCCGTGTCGCGGTGCAGCAGCGCGTCCACGATGTAGTGCAGCGGCTCGGTGCGGTCCTGGTCGAGCCCGGAGACGAGCGGGTCGGCCGGCAGCAGCGACAGCACCGTGTCCCGGTGCTCGGGCGACCACGGCAGGCCCGCGTCCAGCGACGCCATCACGGCGACGATCCGCAGTTCGGCCGGCTCATCGGCGGCGAGCGCCGCCCGCACCGCCGGGGTGGTGCTCCGGGGGTCGAGGCGGACCAGCGCGGCGAGCAGCCCCGCCCGTACCCCCGGATCCCGCTCCAGGGTCCAGCGGCGGCGCAGCGCGGGCAGGACCACGGGCGTGCCGGTGCGGCCGGTCGCCCAGACGGCGGCCAGCCGCACACTGTCGTCGGCCGACTCCAGCAGCGGCAGCAGCAGGGGCAGTTCGGCCGCGACCGCCGCGCGGCAGGCGCCCGGGCGCGGGGCGTCGTACGCGTCGTACTCGGCGTGTGCGCGGTACCCCTCGTACCCGGTGTGCGCGTCCTGTCCGTCGTACGCGGCGTCGCTCTCGGCTATGCCGCCGAGCAGCACCAGCAGTTCGAGCGTACGGGCGCCGGCCGCCGCGATCCTGGCGAGGAAGGGGACCGCCGCCACGGTCGCCCCGTACACCGTGCCCTGATGGAGGATGCTGCCCCACAGCTCGTCGAGGGCCTCGGCCGCCTGGTCCTCGTCCCCCGCGATGGCCCGCAGGACGTCGGGCAGGTCCGTCGCATCCCCGTAGGCATGCTCCAGCTCTGTCCAGCGCACGCTGTCCAGTCCCCCGAAAACCTGTTCAAGATCCATGCCTCACAGCATGGCAGGAGGGACTGACAACGCGACCTCCCATGACGGCACTTCTCGCCCAGGCGTTCGGACGACCGGCCCGCCCGCGGCCGTGCGCAGACGTACATACACCCGCGTACGCGCCCCGTGCACGCCCGTCCGCACCCGTACGCGTCAGGCACCCGCCGCGATACGGGCCAGCCGCCGGGCCTCGGCGCGGGTGGTGCGGGCGATGGCGGCTTCGTCCACGGTGGTGAGGCGGGTGTCTTCGACGACGGTCCGGCCGCCGACGAGGGAGAGGGTCACGGGTGCGGGCGCCCCCAGGACGAGCGCGGCCACCGGGTCGGCGATGGACGCGTGGGCGAGGGTGTCCAGCTTCCACAGGACGAGGTCGGCGAGCTTCCCGGGCTCCAGGGAGCCGATCTCGGCCGCACGGCCGAGGACCTGGGCGCCGCCGTAGGTGCCGAGGCGCAGGGCCCGCCGGGTCGTCAGGGCGGCTTCGCGGTGGGCGCCGAGGCGGTTGATCAGCAGGGTGTTGCGCAGTTCCGTATGGAGTTCGCCGGACTCGTTGGAGGCGGTGCCGTCGACGCCGAGTCCGACGGGCACGCCCGCCCTCAGCAGGTCGGGGACCCGGGCGATGCCCGCCGCGAGCCGGGCGTTGGATGACGGGCAGTGGGCGACGCCGGTGCCCGTGCGGGCGAAGGCGGCGATGTCCGTGTCGTTCATATGGACGCAGTGCGCCATCCAGACGTCCGGCCCGAGCCAGCCGGTCGACTCGAAGTAGTCGGTCGGGCCCATCCCGAACTGCTCCTTGCAGAACTGCTCCTCCTCGACCGTCTCCGAACCGTGCGTATGCAGCCGCACCCCCTTGAGGCGGGCCAGTTCCGCGCCCTGCCGCATCAGTTCGGTGGAGACGGAGAACGGCGAGCAGGGCGCGACGGCGATCCGGGTCATCGCGTCCGGCGCGGGGTCGTGGTGGGCGTCGATGGTCTCCTCGGTGGCGGCGAGCGCTCCGTCGAGGCTCTCGACCGCGAAGTCCGGGGGCAGTCCGCCGTCCGATGTCCCCCGGTCCATGGAGCCCCGCGCGAGGGTGAAGCGGACGCCCGTCTCCCGCGCGGCGCCGATGATCGCGCCGGACAGATCGCCGGAGCCGCGCGGATGGACGTAGTGGTGGTCCATGGCGGTCGTGACGCCGCCCCGGGCCATCATGGCGAGCGAGCCCTGTGCCGCCGCCCGGACCATCGGCTCGTCGATACGCGCCCAGGTCGGATAGAGCGCGACCAGCCAGTCGAAGAGGCTGTGGTCGGTCGCCAGGCCCCGGGTGAGGAACTGGTAGAAGTGATGGTGCGTACTGATCAGGCCCGGGGTGACGAGATGGCCGGTGCCGTCGACCCGGCGGACGACATTCGCCAGCCCCTCAGGGGCGCTGCCCGCTCCGACCGACTCGATCCGGTCGTCCGCGACGACGAGATGGCCGCCGCCGTACTCGGTGTCGTTCGCGTCCACGGTCGCGATGTCGCAGTTCTCGATGACGATGCGCGAAACCGCCATGCCCCGGTCCTCGTTTCTGTGTGGTCGTGGTCGTGGTCGGTCGTGCTCGCGGGCGGTCAGGGACTGGTCATGTCGACCGGTATGCGCTGCTCGGCCCCCGCCCTCAGAACCGTCGCCTCGATCAGACCGTAGGGGCGGTCGGCGGCGAGGTACACCTCATGGTCGTTCCGGAGACCGAACGGTTCCAGGTCCACCAGGAAATGGTGCTTGTTGGGGAGGGAGAAACGGATCTCGTCTATGGCGGCGCCGTGGTCGATGACACGTACGCCCATCTGATAGAGCGTCTGTTGCAGCGAGCGCGAGTAAGTCTCGGCGAACGCCTGGAGCAGGTGCTGTCTCGCCTGCTCGTACGCCGCGTCCCAGTCGGGCATGGGGCTGTCGTCCGATGTCCAGTTGTAGCGCCAGCGGGCGGATACCTCGGTGGCGAGAACACGGTCGTGGGCTTCCTTGAGCGTGGTGTATCCGTCCTTGACGAAGCCCCGGAATTCGGAGTCCGTCGAGTTCATCAGGGTGAGGTCCTTGAGCCCGGAGATGATCTGCCAGCGCTCACCGTCGTAGGAGATCTCCGCCACCCTGGTCTCCTGGCCGCTGCGGACGAAAGAGTGCCCGGTACCGGCCGCGTCCGCCGTGTCGGCCGCGTCAGCCGAATCGGCCGCGTCAGCCGAATCGGCCATGCCGCCCGTGCCATCCCTACGGCCCGTGCCCCTACCGCCCGCGCCATCAGCGGTCCCGATGCGGCCCCAGGCGTATTCCTCGATACGGATGCGTGCCGAATGGATCGGTTCCTGTGAGGTCACGAAATGGCGGGCCAGCCGGATGCCGAACTGCTCGGCGGAATCGATGCCGTACTCCCTGGCGAACGCGTACACCGTGTTCTTGGTGGTGTCGGTCGGCAGGACATGGGCGTTCGAACCGGAGTAGTGGACCTCTTCCATATCGCCGGAGAGGGCGACGGAGACATTGAGATCCTTGATGTGGTGAGTGCCGCCGTCCCGGGTGATCCGGACGACCCTGGTCTCCGCTTTGCCGTACTGGTTCTGCCCGAGGATCACCGGGCGCGGCGGGCCGGTGGGGTGCGATATCGCTGTCATGGGTCCGCTAACTCCCTCGGTATACGGAGTAGCCGTACGGATTGAGCAGCAGCGGTACGTGATAGTGCTCGCCCGCCACGACGGCGAACGTGACCGCCACTTCCGGGAAGAACGCACCGCCCTCCCTTCCACCGGGGGCCTGATGGTCCGCCCCGGCGAGGTATGGCCCGGTCCGGAAGTCGAGGCGTACCTGCGTCGTCTCCGCCGGCAGCGCCGGAAGGTCCGCGCACCGTCCGTCCGCGTCGGTCGTGGAACCGCCGAGCGCCGCCCAGGCCGCGCCGGAGTCACTGCGGGCCGACAGGGCGACGGCGACGCCGGCGGCCGGGCGGCCGATGGTGGTGTCCAGAATGTGGGTGGACACCGACGCGATGGTTTCCGTGCTCATGAGCCCTTCTTCTCTGTCTCTCCTTTGCGCGGCGGCGGACGCCGACGCCTCCGGCGGCGCGGGCAGTCCCAGTCGCTCCGTGATGAACCGGGCCAGCCGGATGCGGTTGATCCTGCCCAGCTCGGTACGGGCGATCTCCCGCTCCCGCTCCGGTGAGTTCCGGATCCGTACCCGAACGGCGTCACGCATCTGCTCACCGGTCAGTCCCGTGGCGCAGATCAGAAAGACATGGCCGAATCTGCGCTGATACGCCAGGTTCAGTTCGAGCAGTTCGGCCTTGAGGCCGTCCGGGGAACCGGCGAGCCCGCTCTGTTCACCCGCCGACACCGGATCGCCCGGTTCCGGGCGGCCGATCGGCGGGTGTCCCGCCATCGCCTCCAGCAGCTCCCCGGTGGTCAGCCCGGCCGTCGCCGCGTCGCTCGCGGCGAGGAGGGCCGCGGTGGTCGCGTAGGGGCCACGGTCGAGCACCCCGCTCACCCAGGCCCGGCCGGCGCACACCTCATGGAGCGCCGCGATCAGGTCGGTGTCCGCGGGTGCGTCGAACCGGGCGAGGCCCGCGACCGGCTCCGGGCTCCTCCCCGGGGGACTCGCGGGGCTCTGGGGGCTCTGGGGACTCGGCATCAGGAGAGCCTCCGTGGCTGTTGATGGCTCTGAGTCGAACAGGCTGTCGCACAGCTAACGCCCTCACTCCGGCGACGTCAACAGTTTGTTGAAAAATTGGGTACGCGGAAGCCACGGCCCGGAATCGGGGCCTTTTATCGCGTGCCGCCGGTCAGCCGCTTTACGGCGCGTCCTGCCGGTTACGGCGCGTCCTGCCGGTTCAGATAGTTGTAGACGGTGAACCGGCTGACACCGAGCGCCCCGGCGACCGTCTCCACCCCATGGCGCACCGAGAAGGCGCCGCGCGCCTCCAACTGGCGTACGACCGACTGTTTCGTCCTGCGGTCCAGCTCGGCCAGGGGCATTCCATGACGGCGCTCCAGGGCGGTCAGGATGTGGTCGAGCGAATCGGAGAGCTGCGGCAGGCGTACGGCGATGACGTCCTCGCCCTCCCAGGCCAGCACCACATCGTCGGGGCCCGCCTGGGAGGGCGCGATGATCACCGCGCCCAGGGCGTCGGCCAGGGGGCGCACGGCATGGGCGAGCGGATGCGCGGCGGTGGTGCAGACGGGCGGCTCCTGCTCGGCCCGGTCCCGCGCGGACCCCGTCGTCTCGGGCGCGCTCACCGCTCCCCCTCCGCCGCGCCGGATGCCCCGCCGGATGCGCCGCCAGATGCGCTGCCAGACCCCGTGCCGGATGCCCCGCCGGATGCGCCGCCAGACCCCGTGCCGGGTGCCGCGTCGGGCGGCGGCACCACATTGAGCTGCAGGGAGACCCGGGTGGCCCCGGCGGCGAGGGTGCGGCGCAGCACCGCGTCGACGGCGGTGAGTATCGCGTCGGCGGTGCCCTCCGCCGTATTGCCGAACGGTCCGACGTCCACCGTGTCAAGACCGGCCGACCGGATGACCTCCCGGGCGACGACCGCGTGGGCGGGCGCCTCGTCCAGATCGAAGGGCTCGGTGGTGAACTCCACACTCAGTCGCACTGTGCCTCCATGCGTTGGCTTCTGTCCGCACCCCACGGCCGGAGAGCGGACCGACGGCGCCGGGCCCGGGTCATCGCGCCCGCCGGTCGATTCCGGCGACGCGGGTCGCCAGATGCGCCACGAGCCGCTCGTCCGGGCGGGAGAGATCCACGGGAAGCATCGCCCGGATGCGTTCCAGCCGGTGCAGCACGGTGTTGCGGTGGACACCGAGGACACCGGCGGTCGTGGTCGCGGAGGACTCGTGGTCGAGATAGCAGCCGAGGGTGTGGACCAGTTCGCCCGTGGGGTCGGCGGCCCACAGGGGCTCCAGCAGATCGGCGGCCACCTCGCGCAGGGGCCCGGAGCCGTACCAGCCCACCAGCAGTCGTTTCAGGCTCATGGCGTCGATGTGCTCGACGGCACCGGCGATGTCCTGGGTCCGCGCGAGCAGACACGCCTGCTGGGCCTCGTGCAGCGACTCCTTGAGTCCGGCGGTGCCCGCGTGGGGCCGGCCGATCCCGGCGCAGAGCCGCAGGCGTGGCCAGTCCCGCTCCTCCTGGAGCAGTGCCCGCCGTACGCCCCGGGCGAGCTGGTTACTGCGCAGCGCCTCGGGCTCGGTGTCCGCCGTCGTCCAGAACGCCCAGCCGTCCGGGCGCTCGACCAGGCTCGCGGTGATCCCGTGGTGGCTGAGCGCGTCCTCGACGCGCTGCGCCAGTTCCATGGGGCGCGACCGGTCGGCGGGCCGGCTGACGACGACATGGATCGCGGTGTGCCAGCCGGAGAGCCGCCAGCCCGCCGCGGTCGCGCGCTCGACCGTCCGGCCCGGGGGTGCCTCCGCGTGTTCCAGGATCTCCGTGAGCAGCAGCGCCCGCCGGCGGCTCTGGCGTTCGGCCGCGAGCGACTGGGTGGCCAGATAGGCGGTGAACGCCCAGGCGCCGATGCCCAGCGCCTGCTGTACCGGCTCCGTCAGTGATGAACCCGCCCGGGGCAGCCGGGCCGTCAGCCACAGATTGGCCGGCCCGCCGGGAGTGAGGGTGAGCGGCTGGAGCAGCACCCGGTGCTCCCCCGCTGCCTCCGCCGACGAGGTGGCGGGCCGGCCGCGCTGGAGGTGTCCCACCAGGTCGGCGGCGACGAGCGCCTCACTGGCGAGGGCGTCCCCGGCGACGAGGCGGCCCTCGGTGTCCACCAGCGCGACCGGGGTGTTGAGTGTCGCGCGCAGGACGGCGACCAGCCCTTCCGGGGTCTGCGGCGCGGTCCTCAGCCGGTGCGCGGTCTGGCCCACCATCTTGGCGCCGACCACCTCGGGACCGCGTACATACGGATCGAGGGTCGAGACGACCGCCGCGGTGTCGACCTGGTCCAGCAGGACCACCGGCACATCGAACTTGTCGGCGAGCCGCCGGGCCGCGAGCGGCACCGCCGTGGCGGGCCGCTGGAGGATCAGTCCGGCGATGCCGACGCTGTGGCCGAGTCGGATCGCGTAGTCGACGAGGACATCGGCCGCGTCGAGCCGGCTCGGTTCGAAGACGACGGCCGTCCCGGCGCGCAGATCGCCGACCCGGCGCGGCGATGTCCCGGGCAGCACCGCGGTGAGCCTGCGGTCAAGACCCGCCGCGCCACCCACCACCTGGTGTCCGGGCAGCAGCCCGAGGGCGAGCAGCTGTCCGAGGCTGACGTATCCCGACTGGTCCGGCACGGCGTCATTGTCCCCCACGATCGGTGTCGGCGGCGGTACGGCGGTACGGCGGTACATCCTGGCAGCGGCAGCGCTTCGGCGGTACTGCGGCGCGCACCGGCACCCGCACCGGCACCCGCACCGGCATCCACGGCGGACCGCACCGGCAGCGGTACGGCACGGCCCGCACCGGCTGTCGGGGAGCCGTCCCGCGGGCCGGGGCGGACAGGCCCTTAAGGCCGGCGAAGCCGCCCTACTGCTCCAGCAGGGGTCCGGCCGCCTTGACCAGCACCCGGGCGCAGTCCCCCGGCACATAGGTCATGGGAATCTCGTTCACCGTGGTGATCCGTACCCGGGCCGGATCGGCGCCCGCCCGGACCGCTGCCTCGGTGGCGGCCCGCTTGGCGTCGCCGAGGCACTCCTCCCGGCTGCTGTTCTCGAACCGGTAGGCCCGGTCGACAGTCCCCGACGCCTCCGCGATGGCGGCGCCGATGGCGTTCGCGACGGATGCGTGCTCGTGCCGGTGGACCTCACTGACGCCGGGAATCGCGTCGGGGACGAGATGGGCGGCGCCGCCGACGGCGACCAGGGGCATATCGACCCGGGCGGCCTTGATCCGTTCCGCGAGGACCTGGATGCGGTCGTCCACCCAGCCGAGCGCGTCGGCGACGGTCCGGTGGGGTACGCCGGCGGCCCGTTCGCGGTCGCCGAAGTCGGCCCGTCCCGCCAGGACCGAGATATCGGAGAGGGTGAGTGTGTCGCCGCCGAAGATCCGGGCCTGTTCGGTCAGCCGGTACCCCACGCTGTCGGGGCCGACCGCCAGTTCCGGCTCGGTCCGTACGATCGTGCCGCCGCCCAGGCCGATCGAGATCAGGTCGGGCATCCGGTAGTTGGTGCGCACCCCGCCGATCTCGACCGCGAGGGCGGACGCGCGCGGGAAACCGTCCACGAGCAGTCCGACATCCGCCGAGGTGCCGCCGACGTCCATGACGATCGCGTCGGACAGACCGGAGAGATAGGCCGCGCCCCGCATGGAGTTGGTCGGTCCGGACCCGATGGTGAGGATGGGACGGCGCATCGCCTCCGTGGCGGACAGCAGGGTGCCGTCGTTCTGTGTCACATAGATGTCGCCGCGCAGCCGGTGACTGTCCAGGGCCTGTTCGAGCCCCCCGACGATGCTCCGGCCGACGAAGGTCAGCGCGCCGTTGAGGACCGCCGAGTTCTCCCGTTCGAGCAGGCCGAGGCCGCCGACCTCGTGCCCCATGGTGACGGGGATGCCGTCGCCGAGCACCTCGGCGATGATCCGGGCCGCGTGGATCTCGTGCTCGGGGTTGGCGGGCGAGGTCACGCCGGTCAGGGCGATGGCGTCGACCCGGTCCCGGCACGCCTCGGCGAAGCGCCGGACCGCGTCGGTGTCCAGCGGGTTGATCTCGGTGCCCTCGTACTCGTGGCCGCCGCGGATGATCTCGACATGGCCGCGTACGGCGTCCGCCAGGTCGGCGGGCCAGCCGGCGAGCGGTGCGACGGACAGGGTCGCGGGCGCGGCGATGCGCAGAATGCCGACGCGCGCCAGGTCCTTGCGCCGGATGACGGCGTTCACCGGATGGGTCGTGCCGAGCATCACCTGTCCGACCGCGTCGGGGTCGACCTCGGCGAGTACGCCCGCCAGTGCCGCGCGGATACCGTCGAACGCCTCCGGGGTGGTGGCGGCCTTGTGCCGGCTGACGACCTGCCCGAGCCGGTCGACGGCCACCGCGTCCGTGTTGGTGCCGCCGACGTCGATGCCGATGCGCAGGGAACTCACTTCGCGCCTCCGAAGGGGACGTAGTCGATGTCGTACCCGAAGGCCCGGGGACCGGCGAGGGCGAGGCCCTCAGGGGTGCGCCAGCGGTCGAGCGCGGGCATCGCGATGAGGTGCAGCCGCTGCCCGTAGGCGAGCGCCTCGGTGGTCAGCGGCACGCCCGTCTCGATGTCGATGAGGGTGATGAGGTCCGGCACGGTCACCTTGGGCTCGCCGTCCTCGAAGGCCACCAGGTTCTCGTTCTGGATCTCGACCCGCATGACGCGGTCGTCGGACTCCAGATGCTGGAGGGTGACGGTGCCCCGCGCCCAGCCGCCGGTCGTCCGCCGCTCGATGTCGGCGACCTTGCCGGTGAAGAGGATCTCCGCGTCGCAGAACCTCAGGAACTCCTCGTACGCACCCGGCCGCCCCTCCTGGATGGCACGGATCCGCCGGCCGATCTCCAGGCAGTAGGTGAGCGAGCCGTTCGCGCCGTGTTCGACGCACTGCCCGGCGGTGACGGAGTAGGCGCTCATCACGGCGACCATGCCCATCTCGGCGACGCAGGCGCGGACGAGCTTCTCCCCCATGGCGTTGTCGACGCTCTCGAAGAGCACATAGTTGCCCTTGACGTCGGCCAGGGTCATCGGTGACGACGACAGACCGGCCAGGGTGAACAGGGTCAGCTCGATCTGCGGGAACGCGCGGCGCATCGAGTCGGCGTCCACACAGGGCAGGCCGAGTTCCGCCGCGACGACGAGCGGGAAGAGGGAGTTCATGCCGCCGTTCTCGATCGGCAGGACCGCGACCCCGGTACGTCCCAGGTGGCTCTCCAGCGCGCGCAGCACCTTCCCGGCCTCGCCGCCGTTGGGGAACTTCTCCACGATCACGGTCGGCGCTCCCACCATCGCGACCGGCAGCAGCAGGCCGTCGGGGTCGAGGTCGGCCGCCTGGACCACTTCGATCGGGCCGTGCCTGCCGATGGCCTCGCTGAGCATGAGTTTCGCGATGTACGGGTCTCCACCGCCGCCCGTGCCGAGCACCACCGCGCCCAGGGCCAGGTCTTCGACGTCGTCCAGTGTGATGTAGGTCATCGACTCACCTCCGTAGACACCGAGCGAACCAGCAGTCCGGAGGGAAGTCATCGGGCAGTGTGCCCGGACCCGGCGGGTCTCTTGGGCGTTTCGCCCTGCCGAGCGGGCGCGGCCCCTTGCATGGGCCGGACGTCTGGACGACGGGCTCCGCCGGTGGGCGGAACGCCCACAGCCGCGCCATGTGTTGGGCATGGTGCACCTTGTCAGCCTTCGGCCATGAGCCCAGCCTGAAGTCCTGACCCGCCGCGCGCCACCCAGGAGTCACATCCGGCCCTCCCGGGCCGCCCAGCAACGTACGGAGGCCGCATGAAGCCCACCGTCTCCCACCCGAAAGCCCCGAAAGCCCCGGAAGTCCCGGAAGCTCCGGAAGCTCCGGAAGCCCCGAAGGCGACCCCGCCCCCCGACGCCCCGTCGACCGGTCCCGACGCGGTGGACGCCCCCCGGGCGCTCGATATCGCGGACGGTATGCGCCGCCGCCGTATGTACCGCGAGTTCGAGGACCGGCCGGTACCCCGTGAGCTGCTCGAACGCATGGTGTGGGCGGCGACCCGAGCCCAGCAGGCCAGATCCGGCGTACGCAACATCGTGGTCGTCGACGACCCGCGGCTGATGACCACCGCACGGCAGATCCTGCCGGGATTCGTCAACAACGCGCCCGCGATGCTCGTCCACTGCACGGACCTGGAGCGCGCCGCGCAGGTCATGGGCCGGCGCGGTGTCGATCTGGCGACCCGGCTGGACGCCGGGGCGGCCTGCGCACACCTCGCCCTGATGGCCCAGACCCTGGGGCTCGGCATCTGCACCATCACCAGCTGGGTCGGGGACGCCGTCTCGGCCCTCCTGGACCTGCCGCCGCACATCAGGCCCGATGTGACGATCGCCGTGGGATACGTGCCCCCGGCGCCCGCGCCCGGGGCGCGCGGCTTCACGACGTCGGTGCACCACAACCGCTTCGGATCCCCGTTCCCGAAGGAGGACCGCTGATGTCCGGGAGTCCCGACCAGAAGCTGTTCGAGATCATCACCCATCTGGTGTGCAGCGCCCCCGCGAGCCTTGATGAGACCCCGGTCCTCGCGGCCTTCCGGATGGTCGACGCGGCGAACCGGCTCATGGAACTCGCCGAGACGAGCGACGCATTCCGCCAGGACGAGTTCCTGAGCGCGGCGAAGGCCGACTATCTCGCGCATCTGAACCTCGTGATGACCGACCAGGCGGCGTTCGAGGCATGGCTCGGGGAGAATGTGCGGAGCTTCAGCCTGGAGGCACGCCGACGGGCCTGTGACACCGGCTGACCGACTCCCGTCCCGGGCGGGGAGCCGACGCGTTCGGTCCGCCCACCGCCGGTCCGGCGACTCGCGGTCGTACGACGTCCCTTCGCTTTCGTAACGGCGTCCGATCGCGGTCGTACGGGCGTTCACCAGATGGCCGGAACCACTTCCCGGCCACTGGCCGGTGGTGGACTATGGGGCGGGGACGAGGGACACAGGGGTGTGGAACATGGCCGAATCGATACCGGTGCGCTGCCCGTCCTGTCTGCGCGACCACGAGTACGCGTCGCCGGTGTACCCCTGTGCGTGCGGTGCCCCGCTGGTTCCGCCGCTGCTGAGCACCGCGCCGCCCGAGCGGATCGTCCGCCGTACCTGGGCTGAGGACTGGGTGATGGTGCGCTGCCCCGGCTGCGGCCGTCAGGACCACTGGCCGCAGCCCGAGCTGGGCTGCCCGTGCGGAACCCTGCTGCGGATACCGGTACGCCCGGCGGGCAGCGCCGTCCCGGGTGCGGGCGGCGACCGGGCCGGCGTCCCGGCTCCCCCGGCCCGCCCGCCGGCCCATATCCCGCTGCCGCGCACGGCCGGCACCCCGCGCCCCGCGTTCCGCCCGGTCACCATACGGACCGCTCGGGACGCCGTGGTGGCGGCGGAGCTGTATCTGACCTGGCTGGGGTTCCGCGAGGTGGGCAGGCACGAGGTGCACCGGCCGGAGGTACGGCCCGAGGTCAGGCGGGACGCCCGGCTCTCCACCACCGTCGATCTGCGGGGCACCGGGCTGATCGCCCAGGTCGACCCGTCCACCCGGCCCATCACCCTGCGCGATGTCGAGTGCCTGTGGCTGAACGGGCTGAGCGCGCCCCCGCCGGTGTCGACGGTCTTCTTCTCGCTGGCCGGATACGCCGACGACGCCCGCTCCCGCGCGGAGGCACTGGGCGTGCCGCTCTTCGTCCTGGACCTCACGGGCTGCCCCCAGCCGGTCAACGGCCCGGCGGCGGAACTGGTCTCCACGGGCGCATGAACCACACGGGTGCCCGGACCCCGGAGTGACGCGGGCGCCCGGACCCCGGGGTGAACCGCATGGGGGCGCCCCCGGACCGGCTCCGCCGAGGCGTACCGGTCGATAATTTCCGTATGCGTATCCGACAGGCCACCGCCGCCGACCTTCCGAGGCTCCAGGACATCGAGCGGGCGGCCGGGGAGCCGTTCCGCGCGCTCGGGATGGCGGCGATCGCCGATGACGAGCCGCCGGCGCTCGGCGTACTGGAGCGCTATCGCCGCGACCGCCGGGCCTGGGTCTGCGCCGATGACGGTGATCTCGCCGTGGCGTATCTGCTCCACGACGATGTCGACGGCGCGGCCCATAACG
>NZ_JBSGUP010000120.1:10502-15998 GCF_053607985.1 Streptomyces sp. NPDC055078 | reverse complement strand
CCCCATATGAGAGGCATCCCCGGTCGGTTATTCAGCGTTCAGCCACTGAACTTGGCTCAGACCAGTTCGGTGACGGTGCCGCCGGCAGCGGCGATCTTCTCCTTGGCGGAACCGGAGACGGCGTCGACCGCCACCTGCAGCGCCACGGAGACCTCGCCCTGGCCGAGGACCTTGACGAGATGGTTCTTGCGTACCGCGCCCTTGGCGACCAGATCGGCCACCGTGACTTCGCCACCCTCGGGGTAGAGCGAAGCGAGCTTCTCCAGGTTGACGACCTGGTACTCGGTGCGGAACGGGTTCTTGAAGCCCTTGAGCTTCGGGAGGCGCATGTGGAGGGGCATCTGCCCGCCCTCGAAGCGCTCCGGAACCTGGTAGCGGGCCTTGGTGCCCTTGGTGCCACGACCAGCGGTCTTACCCTTGGACGCCTCACCACGACCCACCCGGGTCTTGGCGGTCTTGGCGCCCGGGGCAGGACGGAGGTTGTGGACCCGCAGCGGGTTGTTTTCCGCCATGTCAGTCGACCTCCTCGACCGTCACGAGGTGGCGGACGGTGTGCACCATGCCGCGGAACTCGGGACGGTCCTCCTTGACAACCACGTCGTTCAGCCGCTTGAGGCCGAGCGAGCGCAGGGTGTCGCGGTGGTTCTGCTTGCTGCCGATGTACGACTTCTTCTGCGTGATCTTGAGGCGGGCCATTACGCACCCGCTCCCGCACGTGCACGCAGGAGAGCCGCGGGGGCGACGTCCTCAAGGGGCAGACCGCGGCGGGCCGCGATCTCCTCAGGACGCTGCAGACCCTTGAGGGCCGCCACGGTCGCGTGCACGATGTTGATCGCGTTGTCGGAGCCGAGCGACTTCGACAGGATGTCGTGGACGCCGGCGCACTCCAGAACGGCGCGCACCGGGCCACCGGCGATCACACCGGTACCGGGGGAAGCAGGCTTGAGCAGGACGACGCCCGCGGCCTTCTCACCCTGGATGGGGTGCGGGATGGTGCCCTGGATACGGGGGACCTTGAAGAAGTGCTTCTTGGCCTCCTCAACACCCTTGGCGATGGCGGCCGGCACCTCCTTGGCCTTGCCGTAGCCGACACCGACGGTGCCGTCACCATCGCCCACCACGACCAGCGCGGTGAAGCTGAAGCGACGACCACCCTTCACAACCTTGGCGACGCGGTTGATCGCGACAACGCGCTCAACGTACGCGGTCTTCTCGGCGGCAGCCGCACCGCCGTCACGGCCCTTCCGGTCCCGCCGCTCGCCGCCACCGGCACCGCTTCCGCGGCGCTGGGGTCCAGCCATTGGATCTACCTCTCTCTGTTACGTCCGCTAGCTCCGGAACCGGGGCCTAGAACTTCAGCCCGGCCTCGCGGGCGGCGTCGGCCAGAGCGGCGATCCGCCCGGCGTACTGGTTGCCACCACGGTCGAACACGACGGCCTCGACACCAGCGGCCTTGGCGCGCTCGGCGACCAGGGCCCCGACCTGCTTGGCCTGGGCGCTCTTGTCGCCCTCACCACCGCGGATCGAGGTGTCCAGCGTCGACGCCGACGCGAGCGTGTGGCCCGCGATGTCGTCGATGACCTGCGCCACGATGTGGCGGTTGGAACGCGTCACGACCAGGCGCGGGCGCTCCGGCGAACCGGAGATGCGCTTACGGACGCGGATGTGGCGGCGCTTGATGGCGGCGCGCTTGTACGCGTCACCCTTGGCGATCTTCACACCGTATGCCATGGCTTACTTACCCGCCTTTCCGACCTTGCGGCGGATGACCTCGCCCGCGTACTTGACGCCCTTGGCCTTGTACGGGTCAGGCTTGCGCAGCTTGCGGATGTTCGCGGCGACCTCGCCGACCTTCTGCTTGTCGATGCCCTCGACCGAGAACTTGGTCGGCGACTCGACCTTGAAGGAGATGCCCTCGGGCGCCTCCACCGGGATCGAGTGGCTGTAGCCGAGCTGGAACTCCAGAGCGGAGCCCTTCGCGGCGACGCGGTAACCGACACCGCTGATTTCGAGCGCCTTCTTGTACCCCTCGGTCACACCGGTGATCATGTTCGCCACCAGCGTGCGGGACAGGCCGTGCAGGGCCTTGTTCTGACGCTCGTCGTTGGGGCGGGTGACGCTGAGAACGCCGTCCTCGCCCTTGGCGATCTCGATCGGCGCGGCGACGGTGTGCGAGAGGGTCCCCTTGGGGCCCTTCACCACGACCGTGCGGCCATCGATGGTGACGTCCACACCGGCGGGAACCTGGATGGGGAGCTTGCCGATACGCGACATTGGCTTTTCCTCCGTTCCCGGCTACCAGACGTAGGCGAGGACTTCCCCACCCACGCCCTTCTTCTGTGCCTGCTGGCCGGTGAGGAGGCCGTGGGACGTGGAGATGATCGCCACGCCGAGGCCGCCGAGCACCTTGGGCAGGTTGGTGGACTTCGCGTAAACGCGCAGACCCGGCTTCGAGATCCGCTTGATGCCCGCGATGGAGCGCTCACGGTTCGGGCCGAACTTGAGCTCCAGGACGAGGCTCTTGCCGACTTCGGCGTCCTCGACCTTCCAGCCCGTGATGAAGCCCTCCTGCTGGAGGATCTCCGCGATGTGCGACTTGATCTTGCTGTGCGGCATCACGACGTCGTCGTGGTACGCCGAGTTCGCGTTACGCAGACGCGTCAACATGTCTGCGATGGGATCAGTCATGGTCATGAATTGGCCTTCGGCCTCTCTCGCCGGGGTTTCCTGGTGCGCCATCCCTCTCCCCGCACAGAGGCGGGACGGGTGCGGCACGGGGACCTACGGCGTAGTAAGTCTTACGGGCGACAGGCGCCCAACCCTCCAAGCCTAAGCCATGGAGGGGTGGGCTCCCGCCAACCCTCTGCTTACCGAGAGCGTCAGGTAATCCCGGGAGGGACTACCAGGAGCTCTTGGTCACGCCCGGCAGCTCGCCGCGGTGAGCCATCTCACGAAGGCACACGCGGCACAGGCCGAACTTGCGGTACACGGAATGGGGACGACCGCAACGCTGGCAGCGCGTGTACGCGCGCACGCCGAACTTGGGCTTGCGGGCGGCCTTGGCAATGAGAGCCTTCTTCGCCACGGCTCACGCCTCCTTGAACGGGAAGCCGAGGTGACGAAGGAGCGCGCGGCCCTCAGCGTCGTTGGTCGCCGTGGTAACCACGGTGATGTCCATACCCCGGACGCGGTCGATCTTGTCCTGGTCGATCTCGTGGAACATGACCTGCTCCGTGAGACCGAAGGTGTAGTTGCCACGGCCGTCGAACTGCTTGGGGGACAGACCACGGAAGTCGCGGATGCGCGGAAGCGCGAGCGACAGGGTGCGGTCCAGGAACTCCCACATGCGGTCGCCACGGAGTGTGACGTGGGCGCCGATCGGCTGTCCCTCACGCAGCTTGAACTGCGCGATGGACTTACGGGCCTTGGTGACGGCCGGCTTCTGACCGGTGATCGTGGTGAGGTCCTTGATGGCGCCCTCGATCAGCTTGGAGTCGCGGGCGGCGTCGCCCACACCCATGTTGACCACGATCTTGACGAGACCGGGCACCTGCATGACGTTCTCGTACGAGAACTCCTCACGCAGCTTGTCCTTGATCTCCTCACGGTACTTCGACTTGAGACGCGGAGTGGTGGTGGTAGCCATCAGATGTCCTCACCCGTCCGCTTGGCAACGCGGATCTTGTTGCCCTCGTCGTCGAAGCGGTAGCCGACTCGGGTCACGACCTTCTTGCCGTCCTTCTCCACGACGAGCTGAACATTGCTCACGTGGACAGGGGCCTCGGTGGTGATGATCCCGCCGGTCTGCGAACCACGGGCGGTCTGACCGGCCTTGGTGTGCTTCTTGACCCGGTTGACACCCTCGACCAGGACGCGGTCCTCACGGGGCATGGCCTGGATGACCTTGCCCTGCTTGCCCTTGTCCTTACCGGTGATGACCTGAACCAGGTCGCCCTTCTTGATCTTCATGCTTACAGCACCTCCGGCGCGAGCGAGATGATCTTCATGAACTTCTTCTCGCGCAGCTCACGGCCCACGGGGCCGAAGATACGGGTGCCGCGGGGGTCGCCGTCGTTCTTCAGAATGACGGCGGCGTTCTCGTCGAAGCGGATGTACGAGCCGTCCTGGCGGCGGCGTTCCTTGACGGTGCGAACGATGACCGCCTTGACGACGTCACCCTTCTTCACGTTGCCACCGGGGATCGCGTCCTTGACGGTGGCGACGATGACGTCACCGATGCCCGCGTAGCGGCGACCGGAGCCACCGAGAACACGGATGCAAAGGATTTCCTTGGCACCTGTGTTGTCGGCGACACGAAGTCGCGACTCCTGCTGGATCACGTCTATCTCCTGTTTGTCTGCCGGTTCCCGGCGGGGGGCGCTGAGCGTCCCCCACCGAGCCTGGCGGAACCGACCTGAGGGAGACCCCTCAGGCTGTGTCTGTGGAATTCCCTGACGGGAATGTCCTACTTGGCCTTCTCAAGGATCTCGACGATGCGCCACCGCTTCGTGGCGGACAGCGGCCGGGTCTCCATCAGGAGGACACGGTCGCCGACACCGGCGGCGTTCTGCTCGTCGTGCGCCTTGAGCTTGTTGGTACGGCGGATGACCTTGCCGTACAGCGCGTGCTTCACCCGGTCCTCGACGGCGACGACGACGGTCTTGTCCATCTTGTCGCTGACGACGAGACCCTCGCGGGTCTTGCGGAAACCGCGGGTGGCAGCCTTCGCCGTGTTCTCTTCAGTCACATTGCTCTCGCTCATCAGGCGCTCTCCACCGTCTCGATGCCCAGCTCGCGCTCGCGCATCAGGGTGTAGATCCGGGCGATGTCCTTACGGACGGCCTTGAGCCGGCCGTGGTTCTCAAGCTGCCCGGTCGCCGCCTGGAAGCGGAGGTTGAACAGCTCTTCCTTGGCCTCGCGGAGCTTGCCGAGAAGCTCCTCGCTGCCCAGCTCGCGCAGCTCGTCCGCCTTGGTTCCGGCCGACATCACGCCTCACCTGCCTCGCGCCGAACGATGCGGCACTTCATCGGAAGCTTGTGAGCAGCGCGGGTGAGCGCCTCACGAGCAATCTTCTCGTTCGGGTAGGACAGCTCGAACATCACCCGGCCGGGGTGAACGTTGGCGACCCACCACTCCGGGGAACCCTTACCGGAACCCATACGGGTCTCGGCGGGCTTCTTGGTCAGCGGGCGGTCCGGGTAGATGTTGATCCAGACCTTGCCGCCACGCTTGATGTGGCGGGTCATCGCGATACGGGCCGCCTCGATCTGGCGGTTGGTGACGTACGCCGGAGTGAGGGCCTGGATGCCGTACTCGCCGAACGCGACCGTCGTACCGCCCTTGGCCATGCCGCGGCGCTTGGGGTGGTGCTGCTTGCGGTGCTTGACCCTACGGGGGATCAGCATGTCGGTCAGGCCTCCGTTCCGGTGCTCTCGGCCGGAGCGGCGGCGGACGGCGATCTGCGTGCGGATGTCGACATACGGCTCGCGACGAGGC
>NZ_JBSGUP010000120.1:0-10492 GCF_053607985.1 Streptomyces sp. NPDC055078 | reverse complement strand
CCTCGGACGCGGCACTCTGCTGCTGCGGCTTACGGCCTCGGCCGCCCCGCTCGCCACCGCGGCCACCACGGCCGGCGGGACGGTCGGAACCGCCACCACGGGCCGGACGGTTGCCGGCGCGGGCCGCGGCGTTCTCGGCGCGGACCTCGGCGATGTTCTTGACGTCGCCCTTGTAGATCCAGACCTTCACACCGATACGGCCGAAGGTCGTCTTGGCCTCGAAGAAGCCGTACTCGACGTTCGCGCGGAGCGTGTGCAGCGGCACCCGGCCCTCGCGGTAGAACTCCGAGCGGGACATCTCGGCGCCGCCGAGACGGCCACCACACTGGATCTTGATGCCCTTGGCGCCCGCCTTCATCGCCGACTGCATGCTCTTGCGCATGGCACGGCGGAAGGAGACACGGGAGGACAGCTGCTCGGCAACGGCCTGGGCCACGAGCTGAGCGTCGACCTCGGGGTTCTTGACCTCAAGGATGTTCAGCTGGACCTGCTTGCCGGTGAGCTTCTCCAGGTCGCCGCGGATGCGGTCGGCCTCGGCGCCACGGCGGCCGATGACGATGCCGGGACGCGCGGTGTGGATGTCCACCCGCACGCGGTCACGGGTGCGCTCGATCTCCACCTTGGAGATACCGGCGCGCTCCATGCCGGACGTCATCATCCTGCGGATGGCGACGTCTTCCTTGACGTAGTCCTTGTACAGCTTGTCGGCGTACCAGCGGGACTTGAAGTCCGTGGTGATGCCGAGCCGGAACCCATGCGGGTTAACCTTCTGGCCCATTACCGGGTTCCTTCCTTGCTGCTGACGACCACGGTGATGTGGCTGGTCCGCTTACGGATCCGGTAGGCACGGCCCTGGGCGCGCGGCCGGAACCGCTTCAGGGTCGGACCCTCGTCCACGTATGCCTCGCTGATGACCAGCGAAGAGGCGTCGGGGTGGTCGTAGTTGTGCGCGGCGTTGGCGATGGCGCTGTCCAGCACCTTGCCGACCGGCACGCTCGCGGCCTGCGGGGCGAAACGCAGGACCGCCTGGGCCTCCGTGGCGTCCATGCCACGGATGAGGTCCACCACGCGGCGGGCCTTCATGGGCGTGACGCGGATGTACCGCGCCTGGGCCCTGGCTTCCATGGTTGTCCCTTCAGTGTTCGTCACTCTTGTCGAAGTCATTTCGCACCCCGCCTCAGCGGCGCTTCGACTTGCGGTCGTCCTTGACGTGGCCGCGGAAGGTGCGGGTCGGCGAGAACTCGCCGAGCTTGTGGCCGACCATCGACTCGGTGACGAACACCGGGATGTGGATCTTGCCGTTGTGCACCGCGATCGTGTGGCCCAGCATCGCCGGGACGATCATCGAGCGTCGGGACCAGGTCTTGATGACGTTCTTGGAGCCTGACTCGTTCTGTACGTCCACCTTCTTGATGAGGTGTCCGTCGACGAAGGGCCCCTTCTTGAGACTGCGCGGCATCTGAACCCGCTCCTAGCGCTTCTTGTTCGTCTTGCGGCGGCGGACGATGTACTTGCTGCTCGCCTTCTTGGGAGAGCGCGTACGACCCTCCTTCTGACCCCACGGGCTGACCGGGTGGCGTCCACCGGAGGTCTTGCCCTCACCACCACCGTGCGGGTGGTCGACCGGGTTCATCGCGACACCGCGGACGGTCGGGCGTACGCCCTTCCAGCGCAGGCGGCCCGCCTTGCCCCAGTTGATGTTCGACTGCTCGGCGTTGCCGACCTCGCCGATGGTGGCGCGGCAGCGGGCGTCGACCAGCCGGATCTCGCCGGACGGCATACGAAGGTGGGCCATGGTGCCCTCCTTCGCCAGCAGCTGCACGGAGGCACCCGCGGAGCGGGCGAACTTCGCGCCGCCGCCGGGCCGCAGCTCGATGGCGTGGATGGTCGTACCGACCGGGATGTTGCGCAGCGCCAGGTTGTTGCCCGGCTTGATGTCGGCGCCGGGGCCGTTCTCGACCCGGTCGCCCTGCGACAGTCCGCGCGGCGCGATGATGTAGCGCTTCTCGCCGTCCGCGTAGTGCAGCAGCGCGATGCGCGCGGTGCGGTTGGGGTCGTACTCGATGTGCGCGACCTTCGCCGGCACGCCGTCCTTGTCGTGACGACGGAAGTCGATCACTCGGTAGGCGCGCTTGTGGCCACCGCCCTGGTGGCGGACGGTCACACGACCGGTGTTGTTACGGCCGCCCTTGCTGTGCAGGGGGCGGACCAGCGACTTCTCCGGCGTGGACCGCGTGATCTCGACGAAGTCGGCGACGCTGGAGCCACGACGGCCCGGAGTCGTCGGCTTGTACTTGCGGATACCCATTTCTCAGTCCTCGTCCGATATCGGACCAGGGCACTCCGTTAGGAGGCCTGGCCGAAGATGTCGATTCGGCTGCTGCCCTCGGCAAGGGTCACGATGGCGCGCTTGGTGTTGGCGCGCTTGCCGAAACCGGTCCGGGTGCGCTTGCGCTTGCCCTGGCGGTTGATCGTGTTGACCCCGGCGACCTTGACCGAGAAGACCGCCTCGACGGCCTGCTTGATCTGGGTCTTGTTGGCGCGCGGGTCGACGATGAACGTGTACTTGTTCTCGTCCAGCAGCGCGTAGCTCTTCTCCGAGACGACAGGCTTGATCAGAATGTCGCGCGGATCCGAGAAGGTCTTGCTCGTGACGACGGTCTCGCTCATCAGGCGTCGCTCCCTTCGGTCTCGTTGTTCCGGCCAGCGGTGGCGCCGGACACGAAGGACTCGAAGGCGGCCTGGGTGAAGACCACGTCCTCGGAGCGGATCACGTCGTACGTGTTCAGCTGGCCCGGCTCCAGGAGGTGCACCTGGGGCAGGTTGCGGGCGGACAGCCACGCGGCCTCGTCGGCGCGCTCGACGATCAGGAGCGTGTTCTTGCGCTCCGAGATCTTGCCGATCAGCGTCCGGGCGGCCTTGGTGGAGATGCCGTCCTCGACCACGCCGGTGACGACGTGGATACGGGCGTTGCGGGCCCGGTCGGTGAGGGCACCGCGCAGGGCGGCGGCCTTCATCTTCTTCGGGGTCCGCTGCGAGTAGTCACGCGGCACGGGGCCGTGGACGACGCCACCGCCGGCGAACTGCGGGGCGCGGGTCGAACCCTGACGGGCGCGGCCGGTGCCCTTCTGGCGGTAGGGCTTCTTGCCGCCACCACGGACCTCGCCACGCGTCTTGGTCTTGTGCGTGCCCTGGCGGGCGGCGGCGAGCTGCGCGACGACGACCTGGTGGATCAGCGGAATGCTGACCTTGGCGTCGAAGATCTCGGCCGGAAGCTCGACGGTCCCGGTCTTGTCGCCCGCGGGCGACAGAATGTCAATGGTGCTCATAGTCCTCAGGCCCCCTTGGCCGCGGTGCGGACCAGGACCAGGCCGCCGTTGGGGCCGGGAACCGCGCCCTTGATGAGCAGCAGTCCCTTCTCGGCGTCAACGGCGTGAACGGTCAGATTCTGGGTGGTGACCCGCTCGTTGCCCATACGGCCCGCCATGCGGAGACCCTTGAACACACGGCCCGGGGTGGCACAGCCACCGATGGAGCCGGGAGAGCGGTGCTTGCGCTGGGTGCCGTGACCGGCGCCGAGGCCCTTGAAGTTATGACGCTTCATGACACCGGCGAAGCCCTTGCCCTTGCTCTTGCCCGTGACGTCGACCTTGACGCCGGACTCGAACACAGCGGCGGTGACCTCCTGGCCGAGCGTGTACTCGCTGGCGTCGGAGGTGCGGAGCTCCACCAGGTGGCGGCGGGGGGTCACGTCGGCCTTGGCGAAGTGGCCCTTGAGGGGCTTGTTCACCTTGCGAGGGTCGATCTCGCCGAAGGCGATCTGGACCGACTCGTAGCCGTCGGAGTCATTCGTACGGACCTGGGTAACGACACAGGGCCCGGCCTTGACCACGGTCACCGGGACGACACGGTTGTTCTCGTCCCAGACCTGGGTCATGCCGAGCTTCTCGCCCAGGACGCCCTTGATCTGCTTTGCCATCTCTTCCGCGCCTCTCAGAGCTTGATCTCGATGTCGACGCCGGCCGGAAGGTCCAGGCGCATCAACGAGTCAACGGTCTTGGGCGTCGGGTCGAGAATGTCGATCAGGCGCTTGTGCGTGCGCATCTCGAAGTGCTCGCGCGAGTCCTTGTACTTGTGCGGCGACTTGATGACGCAGTACACGTTCTTCTCAGTGGGCAGCGGCACCGGGCCCGCGACCGACGCACCAGTGCGGGTCACCGTCTCAACGATCTTCTTCGCCGATGAGTCGATGACCTCGTGGTCGTAGGCCTTGAGCCGGATGCGGATCTTCTGTCCCGCCATGGCTGCTTCGTAGTCCTGTCTCTTTGTTTAACGCCCTGGGACTCGGCGGGTCCCGTCTCTCTTCTCCGACCCACGCGGTCGGGCGTGTCGCACTCCCTCTACGCAGATATCCCGAAGGATTTCCCAGCCAAGGGTGTGCGGGTCCGACCCGCGTAATCGGGGGAAGAACTCCCACCGAGCGCCTGGCCGGTACCCCGCTGACACTTCCCGGAAGATTCCCGTACGTCCGCCCCAGCGCTGCCGTGCGGGCCTTTCGGCCTGTGGGGCAGTTGGGGCGACGAGTACTGTGGGACTCGCTTCCGGTCCTCCCGGCGGGAGGCGCGCAGCATCGGCACTCAACCGAGCAACCCCGGTAGTCTGCCACACGGGGCCAGGGCCTGGCCAATCGGGCCGTAGAGGCTACCCGGCGGGGTGCGTCTGTCAAACCTGCGGGGTGCGTGGGCCCGGCGGGGGCGGACTCGTCGGGGCGCGGTGCCGGTCCGGCGGGCCGCCGACGGGGTGAGCCGTGACCGCGCGCACTGTCGCCATTGCTCCCTCGGCCGCCCCCGACCGAGATCGCTGGTTACGGAGCGGAGTCGAGCGAAAATGCCTCGTATGTCCCGAGTCGTCGTTGACCTGGATGCCGAGCTGATCACGGAGGCCCTGCGCCTCTTCGGCACCACCTCCGCCGATGCGGCGGTGCGCGCGGCAGTGGATGACGCGGTGAAGCGGCGACTGCGCCGCGAGTTCCGCGACGCGATCCGCAGCGGTGAGCTGGACGTCAGCGAGATCGTGGATTCTACGGGTCCACGCCATCGGGACGGCTCCCTCAAGCGGAGGGCTCAGGGAGGGCGGGCGGAGGGCGCGGTGTGAGCGGGGGCCGGGGGCGCTAGGCGTAGCGCGGCAGGTTCTCGGTAGAGATCGTCCAGTCGCCGATGGCGATGTCCTCGCCGTACACGAAATCCTTGCGGGTGGCATACCGGGGGCCGCTGGGGGTCGAGTGGATGTCGGAGAGAACAGCGCCTTCGCCCGTGCGCGGATCGAAGATCACGTACACGGGGATGCCCAGCAGCGGATAGTCCCGCGCCTTGCTCACCCAGTCGTTGTCGGGATTCGAGCGGGAGACCACTTCGACGGCCGCGAAGAGAGTCCGGGGGTCGAAGGCGCCCTCGATCTCCATGTCAGCCTCGGCGATCACCATCACATCCGGGTGCCGCAGCACGCCTGCCGCGATGTCCTCGACATCCGGTGTCCCCGTGTGGGCCAGTATGCCGTCCGGCATGACCTTCTCCAGGCGACGGCTGACCCGGGCGGCGGTCAGCTCATGAGGCCCGCCGGGCGACGCCAGGTCGTGGACGATGCCTTCTCTCGTGATCTCCAGCTTTCCGGGCACGCTGTCCCGTACGCGCTCGATGGTGTCGCGCATGGCCAGGTATTGAAGCGTGTGGCGGCTCGCGTCGTTCGGGGCGATGACCATCGGGCTCGCTCCTCATCTCTGCAAACTGCTGGAGGGCTCACCGACAGGCTAGCGAGCATGACCGGACGCGCCCCGCCCCTGGAGATCTTGGGGCGGGGCGCGGTGGTTCAGCGGTCAGCGCGTGGACGCGTAGGCGGCGAAGGCCGAACAGGTGGTGGGCGAGACGGCCTCCTCAACCGCTGGCCCTGCAACCGCCGGTCAGCGGGAGCCGAAGCCTGTGTGACACGTGAAGAAGGCTGCGGCCGACCGGGGGCAGGGTCCGGGTGGTGCGGTGAGGGGCCGGGCCCGGCGCGAGGGTCGCGGGCGGCGTAGTCGCTTACACCGGGACGGTCCGGTAACTGTGCGCTGTCACCTCACCGAGAGTTTTGTGCTCTCCGGGGTTCACCCAGTTGTACTGGACTCCGCAATCCCAACCCAGGTAGAAGACGATTCTGCGCCCGGAATCCTTGACGTTCTTCGCTGCCCGTGCGCCATCGATGGACCTGAGGTCCGTGCAGGTGCTGCCGACGTCCTTTAGTTCGGCGGTTGGGCCCCAGGTGCCGCTGGGATACCGCCACGCGGTACCGATCGCCTCCTGGTCTCCGTTGCCGGTGGCACTGGCGGGGGCGGCAAGGGCCAGGGCGAGAGCTGCCGGGATCATGGCGAGCGCGGCGGTACGCCGGATGGTCCGTAACACGGTGTCCTCCATGGGTTCGGTCCGGCCATCCGCAGGTGGAGCGAACGCCCGCGTCACGGTCGGTCACACTGACCACACGAGTGTCGCAGGGGCACTGGTGTGACCACAGAGCCCGAACGGGCCAGATGAGATGGCTCCGAATCCCCTTCGTCGTGCCCGAATTCCTGGCCGCCACGACCCTTGCGCCGGAGGGCTCTGCCAATAGCCGACGCCCCGCCCCTGGAGATCTTGGGGCGGGGCGCGGTGGTTGAGCGGTCAGCGCTTGGAGGCGTAGGTGAGGAAGGCCGTCCAGGTGGCGGGCGGGACGGCGAGGCGGGGGCCGGCCGGGTTCTTCGAGTCGCGGACGTGCACGGTGCCGGGGGTGGTCGCGACCTCGACGCAGTCGTTCGGGTTGCTGCTGTCGCTGTAGCTGCTCTTGAACCAGACGAGCGCGTCACGGTCCCCGGCAGAGGTCTTGCGGATCATGTGTCTCCCAGCATTTGCTCGATGAAGGCCCGCGACTCCCCTGGAGTGAGAGCCTGGGCCCGGATGATGCCATAGCGCAGCTCAAGGACCCGGAGTTGCTTGGGATCGGAGACGGGACGACCGCTGAACTCGTCATCGGTACGACCGATCGCTGTACCGTCGCCGAACTTGAGCACCTGGATCTTCCCACTCGTTCCAGGGTGCTCCCAGCGGACAGTCGGCATCACCTGGATCTCGACGTTCCGCATCCGGCCCACCTCCAACAGGCGTTCGAGCTGCTGGCGTTGCACCATTGTGCCTCCGGCCGGGCGGCGCAGGGTCACCTCTTCCAGGACAAAGCTCAACTCGGGGGCGGGTGACCGATCGAAGACGGTTTGCCGAGCCATGCGAGCACCGACGGCACGCTCCAGCTCGTCGGGCGACAGGGCGGGCCGACGGGTCCCGAGCAGAGCCTGGGCATGCTCCTCGGTCTGCAAGAGGCCGTGCAGGTTGTGGTTGCCGTACGAGAGCAGCTCCACCGCCTTCGCCTCCAACCGTGCCAGATCCCGAACGCGTTTCGGATACCTGACCTCCGCCACATCCCGCTTCATCGCGGCGATCAGACCGCCCGCGCCCAGCACCTCGTCCGCCCTGTCCAGGTACTCCGGCCGGGGAATCCGCTTCCCGGCCTCGACCTTGTAGACAAGGTCCTCGCCGTACCCGATCGCGATTCCGAACTCGCCGACCCGCATTCCCGCCGCCTCGCGCCGCAGTCTGAGCTGACGCCCTACCGCCGCGATGACCGCCGCGCCCGACTCGTCGTCGGGGTCGACCTCCCAGCCGGGTTCGTCCGCCTCGCCGTTGGGCTGCTCCGTAACGTCCGCATCCACCCGTTCCACCTCCGATGTGCTGACCGTGATTGCACGGCCCCCTGCCCACACAACTCCTTGGACAGCCTGGACAGCACTGGACAAGCCCCGGACAGTAACCGTACGCAATCGTTTCGTCACTGGTCAGCGTAGGCAGGCGCGGC
Organism: Streptomyces sp. NPDC055078; assembly: GCF_053607985.1. Classification (NCBI taxonomy): domain Bacteria; kingdom Bacillati; phylum Actinomycetota; class Actinomycetes; order Kitasatosporales; family Streptomycetaceae; genus Streptomyces; species Streptomyces sp. NPDC055078. The sequence goes on along the minus strand of NZ_JBSGUP010000120.1, from coordinate 2,581 downwards.
CACGCTGTGTGACGTGAACCACAAACTCCGCCAACTCGCGGCCCCCACACGTCGCTTCACGGTCCTGCTCTCCCCCTCGCCACGCGGTGCCCGCCTCGCGCGCATGCTGGCAACCGAGCAGTTGTGCTCCTGGAACCTGCCGTACGGCATGGCAGACACCGCAGCGCACATCGTCGCCGAACTCGCCACGAACGCGGCCACGCACGGCCGGGTGGCGGGCCGGGACTTCCGGCTCGCCCTGCATACGACGGAGCGGGAGCGGGCGCTGCGTATCGAGGTGACCGATACGCGTGACGGGCTGCTGCCCGGCACCCGTGCGCAGGCTCCGCCCGATGACAGCGAGTCGGGGCCGGGGCTGTTGCTGGTGGAGGTGCTCGCGGACCGGTGGGGGGTGACGCTCGGGCCGGTGCCGCGCAAGACGGTGTGGGCGGAGCTGGACCTCGTACCGGAGGCACCGGTACCGCTCGTACCGCAGCAGGGCGGATCGCGGCACGTGGCACCGGAGCACGGATATCCGGGTTCCGGAGACACCAGTGGTCTTTTCCAAGAAACGGAAGAGAAAGAACCCCACCAAACCCCACCCCTCCCGCCCACCAGGCCGTCTCACTCCCCTGGGTGAACATCACCAACTTGGGTGGCATTGGGCGGGGTTGGGTGCCATACGCTCGCGGCGACGGAGAACCGTAGACATGCGACGGCCCTCGCCGGGACTGGCATCCCAAATGCGAGGGCCTGACCACGCAGGAAGTTAGGGCTTCCCCATGGATACGCAGAACCTTAGCGCGCCCGCGCCCGCGCCGTACGGCGTGACGCACGCCAACACCCGCCACACGACCCGTTTCACGGTCATCGGCAACCACCTCGCCCAGCACACCGAGCTGTCGCTGCTGGCCATCGGGCTGGCCGTGCACATCCAGTCCCTGCCGACCGGGGCGCGGGTGGACATCAAGACCCTCGCCGCGCGATTCCCTGAGGGTGCGGACCGTATCGCCGGGGCCTTACGCGAGACCGATCCGCGCCTGCTGCTCTCCGCGCGGGACACCGAGCGCCTGACCCCTGGGGTCGCGGCCTGGCTGGAGCGCGAGGCGAGCCCGGACTCCGTGAGCCTCGCCCTGACCGCCGGCCTGCCACCCGAGGCACTGCGCCACCCGGCCGCCTTCCTCGCCCACCGGCTCACGGCGCGGCTACCTCCGCCGCCCCCGTTCCGTAAGCCTCCCGAAGCCCACCTGCCACTCCAGAACTGCGACCGCTGCGATCGGGCCTTCCGCGCGCCGGAACCGGGCGCGTGCCGTGGCTGTCGCTCCACCTCACACCCTTAGGAACCACATGGTCAGCTCACCCCACGAGGCGATGCATCGCATCTTCCAGGCGTATCCGGACCTGTTCACCGGGGTCTCCCGGGTGCTCGGTCTGGAATTCGCCTCACCGACGTCGGTCACGGTCCTGCCGACCGATCTCACCGAGGCGCGGCCCGTCGAACGCCGTGTCGACACACTGCTGCGATTCGAGACGGAGAAGGACGGCGCCTTACTTCTCGCGGTCGAGGCCCAGGGCAAGAAGGACGCGTCCAAGCCCGCGAGCTGGGCGTACTACCTGTCGTATCTGTTCACGAAGTACCGGGTTCCGCCGCTGCTGCTGGTGGTCTGCCAGGACCGCGCGACAGCGGAGTGGGCGGCCCTCCCTATCCATATCGGCCCCGAGCAGTGGCCCGCCCTCACCTTGCGCCCGCTGGTCGCGGGCCCGCACAACATGCCCGTCATCACCAACCCGGCCGAGGCCCGGAAGGACCTGGCACTGGCCACTCTGTCGGCGATTACGCACGCCGCTGATCCGGACGTCGGTGCCATACTGAAAGCACTGTCCACCGCACTGCGGGACACACCGGAAACCATCGCCGACCCCATCGTCGAACTGACCGCACAGGGCCTGGGCAACCGCCCGGCCGCACAACAGTGGAGGAACCTGGTGGCCGTGGACCTTTCTTTCTACAAGTCGCCGCTCTCGGAGGAAATCCGGGACGAGGGCCGGGCGGAAGTCATCCCCATCGTCGCTGATGGCATCCTGACCATTCTGGAACTGCGCGGCATCGACATCACCGATGACGTCCGCGAACGCATCACCACCTGCGAGGACCACGAGGCACTGCGCCGCTGGCAAACCCGCGCCGTCACCGCGCCAACTGCCGACGCCGTCTTCACAGACGCATAGCCACCGTCCGCATCGTGCCCTGGAGAAACCTGGTGACTGTGGAATCCACCATCCAAGAATTCCGCATTCTGGAAAAGATGCAGGACAGATGCCGTACGCGAGGCTGGCCAGAGGAGTGGGCGGAGGACTTCGCCAAAAGCTGGGCCCAAGGCTATTTGCAAGGCTATGTGCAAGGCCGTAGCGAGAGCATCCTGCTTCTCCTGGAGGCGCGCGGAGTCGACATCACCGACGATGCCCGTGAACACATCACCGGCTGCGGCGACCTCGACACCGTGCGCCGCTGGCAAACCCGCGCCGTCACCGCCACCACCGCCGAGGACATCTTCACCGAGGAGTAGCCGAGAGTGGGCCGGTCGCATACAGCCGACCGGCC
>NZ_JBSGUP010000119.1:0-16075 GCF_053607985.1 Streptomyces sp. NPDC055078 | reverse complement strand
AACGAGCACGCCAACGAACAAATGACGCGAACGAACAAACGACACGAGGCCGCCCCCGAGTCGGGGGCGGCCTCGTATACGAGCCTGATCAGCGGGTTTCGCGGTGCGCCGTGTGGGCGTTGCAACGCGGGCAGTGCTTCTTCATCTCAAGACGGTCCGGGTTGTTACGCCGGTTCTTCTTGGTGATGTAGTTCCGCTCCTTGCACTCCACGCAGGCCAGCGTGATCTTCGGGCGGACGTCGGTGGCAGCCACGTGAGTGCTCCTTGGACGGACGGATGGACGAACAGGATGAACGCATAAAAGAGTAGCCGATCGGAGGACCGACCCCGCAATCGGCTACTGTGTGTAGCGGTGACCGGACTTGAACCGGTGACACAGCGATTATGAGCCGCTTGCTCTACCGACTGAGCTACACCGCTGCGATACCGGATCTCCTCGTCCGAGGACGAGGATCACCGACATCAGAGCCCCAATACGGAATCGAACCGTAGACCTTCTCCTTACCATGGAGACGCTCTACCGACTGAGCTATTGGGGCGAGCGATGAAGACATTACACGGTCGGTCGCCGATCGCCCAAATCCGTTTCATGGCCTCCTGTCCGGCATCTGTCGAGCATCTGTCCGGCATCGGGCCCGGCTCCAACGGGCGGTGAACGGCCCGCTCCCCGCACCTCGCCGGGCCATCGCCCCGCCCGCCCCGTACACCACCCCGAACCACACCGGTACGACTATTCCGCTCCTCCTCGAAGCATGCCCGCAGCGCCCCTAGGCTCGACTCACGCTGCGTGATCGTGCACCGCGGCCCCTCGGTGCACCTCGGTGGCTCCCGGTGTCTCTCGGTGTCTCTCGGTGTCCCGGTGTCCCCGTCACGCGGTTCCCCGCCCGACCGCCCCCGCAGGAGCGCGATGCCCGACAGCCAGCCGCAGCACCCCGGTGGCTCGACCGCCGACACCACCGCGCTGCTGCTCCGCGGCGCCCGGCTGACGGACGGCCGCACCGTCGACGTAAGGATCGGCGGCGGGCGCATCGAAGCGGTCGGGACGGCCGGCAGTCTCACCCCGCTCTCCGCGCGGGTGGATCTGAGCGGCTATCTGCTGCTGCCCGCCCCGGCCGAACCGCACGCCCACGGCGACACCGCGCTGACCGCGGACTGCCCCGGCCCCGTCTCGTACGGCCTGGAGGACGTCCAGCGGCGCACCACCCAGGCCGCGCTCCTGCAACTCGGCCACGGGGCCACGGCGCTGCGTTCGCATGTACGGATCGGAGACGTCCACGGCCTCGGCCCGCTGGAGGCGGTCCTCCAGGCGCGGCGCTCGCTGCGCGGGCTCGCCGATCTGACGGCCGTCGCCGTGCCGAGGCTGCTGACGGGTGTGGCGGGCGCGGAGGGCCTGGCGATGCTGCGCGACGCGGTGAAGATGGGCGCGGCGGTCGTGGGCGGCTGTCCGGACGCCGACCCCGATCCCGCCGGGTACGCAGAGGCCGTCCTCGATATGGCGGCCGAACACGGGTGCCCCGTGGATCTGCATACGCACGGTGACGACCCGGCCCGCCTCACCCGGCTGGCGGCGATGGCGGGCGGGCTGCGCCAGGGGGTGGCGATCGGGCCGTGCGCGGGGCTCGCCCGGCTGCCGCACGAGGTGGCCGTGAAGGTCGCGGACCGGCTCGCGACGGCCGGTGTCACGGTGGTCGCCCTGCCGCAGGGCGGCTGTGGCGCGCTGGAGCAGCGGGGCAGCGCGCCCGTACGCCTGCTGCGCGCGGCCGGGGTGCGGGTCGCGGCGGGCAGCGGGGCCCTGCGGGACGTGTCGAACCCGGTGGGGCGCGGCGATCCGCTGGAGGCGGCGTATCTGCTCGCCTCCCAGGGCGGTCTGCGGCCCGAGGACGCCTACGGAACGGTCGCGGCTCAGGCACGGGCCGCGATGGGACTGCCGGAGGTACGGGTGGAGGCCGGGTTCCCCGCCGAACTGCTGGCGGTACGGGGTGAGCGGATCGCGGGTGTGCTGTCGCTGGCGTACAGCCGGATCGTCATCCACCGGGGGCGAGTGGTGGCGCGGACCAGCGCGGTGCGGGAGTACTGCGACTCGGCGGTGGCGGTGGCGCTCGAACTGCCGCGCCAGGCCCGTCCGTGACGCGCTCTGCCACGCGTCCGCGGCACGCCGCGGTCCCTATGGGGCGCACTGCGGGACTTCTGCGGCCCCTATGGGGCGCACTGCGGGGACTCCACGGTGCCTCAGCGGTGTCCATGCGGTGTCCATGCGGCGTCCATGCGGCGCTCCCCGGACCGGTCCCGACCGGTCCCGACCGGCCATGGCCGGTCCTGGTATGCGGCGAAGTCGGCGCCGCGGACGTACGGTCGTAGACATGCGCATGGTTATCGCTGGAGGACACGGTCAGATCGCACTCCGGCTGGAGAGGCTGCTCTCGGCGGGCGGACACGAGGTGGCGGGCATCATCCGCGACCCGGGGCAGAGCGCTGACCTGCGGGAGGCGGGTGCCGAGCCGGTCGTCCTGGACCTGGAGTCGGCCTCCGTGGCGGAGGTCGCGGAGGTCCTGAGGGGCGCCGATGTCGCGGTCTTCGCGGCGGGCGCGGGTCCGGGCAGCGGTGTGGCCCGCAAGGACACGGTGGACCGGGGCGCGGCCGTACTGTTCGCGGACGCCGCGGAACAGGCGGGCGTACGCCGGTATCTCGTCGTCTCCTCGATGGGCGCGGACGCGGCGCACCAGGGCGATGAGGTCTTCGACCTCTATCTGCGGGCGAAGGGCGCGGCGGACGACGACGTACGGTCCCGTTCCGGCCTCGACTGGACGATTCTGCGCCCGGGGTCGCTCACGAACGACGCGGGCACCGGTCTCGTCCGGCTGAAGGCGTCGACGGAGCGCGGTTCGGTGCCGCGCGACGATGTGGCGGCGGTGCTGGCCGAGTTGGCCGAGACGGCGTCCACGGCCGGCCTCACACTGGAGCTGATCAGCGGTTCGGTGCCGGTGACGGTCGCGGTGAAGGACATCGCGGGGAACTGAGGGGCACGGAGGCCCTGTTGCCCGGATCCACATCAGGACCCCCGTTGGCCGGGAATGCCCAGACGGAACTGGACCTTGCGGCCGGCCGACTGAACCCTGCGGGGCCCGGCGCCGGACCCGAGGGCTCGGAGGCACGGCCCCGGACGGGGGCACGGCGCGCGGTGCTCGGGGCCGCCGAACGCTATCGCGCAGGCCGGCCCGCTCAACGCCGGTGGCCCCGCGTCATCCCCCGACTGCCGCCGTGGCGTCGTCCTCGGCAGAGGCCGCGAAGACGGGGTGGGCCTCACCCGCCCACACCCGGTGGAGCCGTCGGATGGCCGCGATATCGTCCAGGTCCTTGGGTCGGCCGGCGGCGATCTTCCACCGCAGTACGTCTCCGAGGCGCATGAACGGAACTCCGTCTATGACATCGGCCTCGTCGATCAGCTGATCGCTGGACCAGCCGGGTGTCCAGCGGTCCATGATCTCGATCGCCGCGTCCGGATGGACGACCCGCAGGCCATGACCGGAAATCGTTGGCTCCGGGTCGCCGAGGGTGAGGGCCTTCTCCCAGGCCGCCCCTCTCGCGAGGATGTCGAGATCCCCCATACGCGGACGCAGCCCCCGGACATACAGCGCGGCGGAACCACACACCACATAGTCGTTCCGGGGGAGTTGGATGGCGGCCAAGGCGGAGAAAAGGCCGTCGGCATCGCTCAGGATCATGCGTTTCCTCGCTCGGCGATACGGTGAACCGACAGTACGTCAGTGGGGCATCGTACGGGCTCCCCGGCGGCCACTCGCGCAGGCCGGACCAGGGGTCGCCCCGGAGCACCCGGGCCGCTGGTTCGCCCCCGCCCAGGAGACCGCCCAGGAAGATCACCCCCGGGTCCGGTCCGGAGGCCGTCCACACCAGGGCGGGCACCAGTGCCGAGGCGGCCGGATACCGAGGTGACGGGGCACGGATGGTCTCCGGGCAGCGCCGACGACGATGGCCCCCGATCCGCGTTTCCGCAGATCAGGGGCCATCGTTATCGCGTGGCGGCGCCAGGATTCGAACCTGGGTAGGCTAAGCCGACGGATTTACAGTCCGCTCCCATTGGCCACTCGGGCACACCGCCATGGGATATCGCCTGGAGAAGGGCCGCCGATAGCGGCGCTCCGTGGCAACGACGTAAACGATACCCGATGCCCGGGGGTGCTCCGCCACCGGATTGATCAGCCCTCGGGACCCGTACGGGTGGCTAGGCTTGACCGTGCGGTTCGGGGACTCCGGCCGCGTCTCCAGCACCCGATTCAAGGAGCCACAGGACATGGCCGACTCCAGTTTCGACATTGTCTCGAAGGTCGAGCGGCAGGAGGTCGACAACGCCCTCAACCAGACCGCGAAGGAGATCTCCCAGCGCTACGACTTCAAGAACGTCGGGGCGTCGATCGCCTGGTCCGGCGAGAAGATCCTTATGCAGGCGAACTCCGAGGACCGGGTCGCCGCGATCCTCGATGTGTTCCAGTCCAAGCTGATCAAGCGCGGGATCTCGTTGAAGGCGCTCGACACAGGCGAGCCCCAGCTGTCCGGCAAGGAGTACAAGATCTTCGCGTCGATCGTGGAGGGGATCTCCCAGGAGAACGCCAAGAAGGTGGCGAAGATCATCCGTGACGAGGGCCCGAAGGGCGTCAAGGCCCAGGTCCAGGGCGAGGAACTGCGCGTCAGTTCCAAGAGCCGGGACGACCTTCAGTCGGTGCAGGCCCTGCTCAAGGGGCAGGACTTCGACTTCGCCCTCCAGTATGTGAACTACCGCTGAACCGCTCCACCGGCTCAGCCCCTGGTCCGGCCGGTGCTGGCGGCCCGGCTGGTCCTGGCGGTCCGGGCGGTTCGCTCGGCTCGGGCGCCGATGGGCGCGGGGCGCGTGGGTACGCCCGCCGGTCCGCGCCCGGCTGGGAGCGGTGACGGGCCGCTCGGGGCCGGACTGGCGGTCGGGGGCGTTGGGGTCGGGCGCGATGTCCGATTGCCGCCAGCTTCGGCGGGGCGGGCGGCACAGAATCGTAGGCGCAGGGCGCAGAACACGCCACGAGGACGCGAGGAGAGGAACGAGCCATGACCGCCATGACGGTCTATTCGACCATCGACAGCCCGCTGGGCGAATTGCTGCTGGTCGGCAGGGAGTCCGCCACCGCGCAGGGCGGCACCGCGCTCGCCTCGCTCTCGCTGCCGGGCCAGAAGGGCGCCGCCGTCGTCGAGGACGGCTGGCAGCGCGACCCGGCCGCCTTCGCGTCGGCCGCCCATCAGCTGACCTCGTACTTCGAGGGGGAACTGAGGCATTTCGAGCTGGAGTACCTGGACGGTGGCACGGAGTTCCAGCGGCGGGTCTGGCGGGCACTGGAGGAGATTCCCTACGGGGCGACGGCGACCTACGGGGAGATCGCCCAGCGGGTCGGCACGCCGGGGGCGGGAGTACGGGCCGTGGGGACCGCGATCGGGCGCAATCCGCTGCTGGTGGTGCGGCCCTGCCACCGGGTGATCGGCGCGGACGGTGCCCTTCGTGGCTACGCGGGCGGGCTGGAGCGCAAGGAAAGGCTCCTGGCCCTGGAGGGCGTACCGACGTCATGACCGGTGCGGCCCTCTTTCCCCGGGAACCGGCTGTGATCACCCCCGGCGCTGTGCATATGCCGGGGTGGCTGCCGCTGGAGCGGCAGCGGGAACTGGTCGACGCCTGCCGCTCCTGGGCGCGCGGACCGGTACCGATCCGGCACACCGTCCTCCCCGGCGGCGGGGTGATGTCCGTACGAACGGTGTGTCTGGGCTGGCACTGGCGGCCCTATCACTACACCCGGACCGCCGACGATGTGAACGGCGCCCGGGTCGCCGCCCTCCCCGACTGGCTGGTGGAGCTGGGCCGCAGCGCGCTGGCCGAGGCGTATGCAGAGGGCAGGGCTCCTGAGCGGGACGCCGGGGTCCCGGACGGGGCGGCTGACTCGGGTGGGGCGGAGGGCCCGGATGAGGCGGGGAGCCCGGATGAGGCGGGGCAGCGGTACTCCCCCGACACCGCGCTGATCAACTTCTATGACGGCGCCGCCCGGATGGGGATGCACCAGGACAAGGAGGAGCAGTCCACCGCGCCGGTGGTCTCACTGAGCATCGGCGACAGCTGCGTTTTCCGGTTCGGCAACACCCGGACCCGCGGTCGTCCTTACACCGATGTGGAGTTGATGTCCGGGGACCTGTTCGTCTTCGGCGGCCCGGCGCGCTTCGCGTACCACGGCGTACCGAAGGTGCTTCCCGGGACGGCCGATCCGGCGACGGGACTGCGGGGCGGGCGCCTGAACATCACACTGCGTGAGACCGGTCTGCCCGGGTGAACCGAGTCTCCACAAAGCGGCCCGGCACCGGCCCCCCGGCTGGACTGTGCTGTTCCGTCAGCGGGAGCGGGAGTGCCCGAACAGCAGCCGGTAGGCGATCAGCAGCACCAGGGAGCCACCTATCGCGGCCACCCAGGTGGTCCCGTCGTAGAACTCCTTGGTGTACGGCCGGTCCAGGAAGCGAGCCGCGATCCAGCCGCCGAGGGAGGCACCGATGACGCCGATGACCGTGGTGCCGATCAGACCGCCGGGGTCGCGCCCCGGGAGCAGGATCTTGGCTATCCCACCGGCGAGCAGCCCGAGAATGATCCAGCTGATGATGCTCATGCCGTGAACCTGCCTTTCGTACGGTGTCGTCTGGAGGACGCCCTGGGGACGGAACCCGGTTGCGCATGCTCAGTAAGGTGCGGCGCATGGCACAGCAGCTGAGGCGTTCGCTCGGGGTCTTCGACGCGGTGGTGATCGGGCTCGGGTCGATGGTCGGGGCGGGCATCTTCGTGGCGCTGGGACCTGCGGCACTGGCCGCAGGGTCGGGGCTGCTGCTGGGTCTGGCACTCGCCGCGGTGGTCGCGTACTGCAATGCCATGTCGTCTGCCCGCCTCGCCGCCCGCTATCCGGTATCGGGGGGAACCTATGTCTACGCGCGGGAACGGCTCGGCGCGTTCTGGGGGTATCTGGCCGGCTGGGCGTTCATCGCCGGGAAGACCGCGTCCTGTGCGGCGATGGCGCTGACGGTCGGCGCGTATGTCTGGCCGGAGCGGGCACATGCCGTCGCGGTCGCGGCGGTGGTCGCGCTGACTGCCGTGAACTACGGCGGAGTACGGAAGTCGGCGTGGCTGACGCGGGCGGTCGTGGCGGTGGTGCTGGCTGTGCTCGCGGCGGTGATCGTCTCCTCTCTCGGCTCGGGCTCGGCCGACTTCGGGCGGTTGGAGTGGGGGACGGACGCCGGGTGGGGTGGTGTGCTTGAGGCGGCCGGGCTGCTGTTCTTCGCGTTCGCGGGGTTCGCCCGGATCACCACACTCGGCGAGGAGGTGCGCGATCCGGCTCGGACGATCCCCCGCGCCGTCCCGCTGGCGCTGGGTGTCGCGCTGGTCGTCTATCTGGGTGTCGCGGTCTCGGTCCTCTCTGTGCTGGGCGCCGGGGAGCTGGGCCGGGCGGCGGCTCCGCTGGCCGATGCCGCGCGGGCGGCGGACGCGGACTGGCTGGTGCCGGTGGTGCGGGTGGGTGCCGCCGTGGCGGCGCTCGGGTCCTTGCTCGCGCTGATCCTCGGTGTCTCGCGAACGACGCTCGCCATGGCCCGGGACGGCCATCTGCCGGCCACGCTCGCTGATGTGCATCCACGCTTCCGGGTACCCCACCACGCGGAGCTCGCGGTGGGGGCGGTCGTCGCGGTGGTGGCCGCGACGGCGGATGCACGCGGGGCGATCGGCTTCTCGTCGTTCGGAGTGCTTCTCTACTACACCCTGGCCAACGCCTCGGCCTGGACGCTCGGTTCCGGACCCAGTGGTGATACACCCGTTCGAGTGACGGACCGGAGTGCGACGGCCACCGGATTGATCCGGGTGACGGCCGGCTGCGGAGTGCTGGGGTGCCTGGTGCTCGCCTTCTCCCTGCCGGTGTCCTCGGTCGCGGCGGGAGTCGCCGTGGTGGGCGTGGGGGCGGCGGTGTACCGCGTACGGAAGGACGCGCGGCCCCGGCCGGGGGATGCCGGGGACTGACCCGGTCGGGCCGGAGAGCGACCGGTGAAGCTGGGGACTGACCCGGTAAGGCCGGGGAGGGAGCCGGTGAGGCTGGAGAGGAACCTGGTCCGGGCCGCGAGCACGCACCGCTGGCCGAAGCCCGGGAGCCAGGCCCCGGGGCCCGGGGCCCGGTGCGAGACCCCGGCTCCGGGCCCGCCGTCCGGCCCGGAGGCCACGCCCCGCTGCCCGCTCGACCCGTTCTGGCTCTACCGAGCCTGACTGCCGTAGGGAGGCTGACGGCCGGGCCGAGCCCGGCGGCACGGTCGGTTTCGGGTCAGCGGGCGGCGAAGGGCTGGTCCGTCGGAACGATTTCCTTGCCGAGCGGCATCAGCGAGACCGGAATCAGCTTGAAGTTCGCGATGCCCAGCGGGATACCGATGATCGTGACGCACAGGACAATGCCGGTGACGACATGGCCGAGCGCCAGCCACCAGCCGGCGAGGATCAGCCAGAGCACATTGCCGATGCACGACGCCGTGCCCGCGTCCCGGCGGTCGACCACCGTGTAGCCGAAGGGCCAGAGGGCGTAGACGCCGATCCGGAAGGCCGCCAGGCCGAAGGGGATCCCGATGATCGTGATACAGAGCAGCACGCCCGCGAACAGATAGCCGAGGAACATCCAGAAGCCGCACAGAACGAGCCATACAACGTTCAGAATTGTCTTCATGGTCGGCGACCTGCCATCTGTTCGAGTCGGGCGATGCGCTCCGCCATGGGCGGGTGCGTCGAAAACATCTTCGTAAGACTCTTACCCGGCCGGAAGGGATTCACGATCATCATGTGACTCGCGGTCTCCAGCCGGGGCTCGGGCGGCAGGGGCAGTTGCTTCGTACCGGCTTCGAGCTTGCGCAGGGCGCTCGCGAGGGCCAGCGGGTCGCCGGTGAGCTGGGCGCCCGAGGCGTCCGCCTCGTACTCCCGCGAGCGGGAGACGGCGAGCTGGATGATGGAGGCGGCCACCGGGCCGAGAATCATGATCAACAGCATTCCGGCGATGCCCGGGCCGTCGTCGTCGGAGCGGCCCACGGGGATCAGCCAGGCGAAGTTCACCAGGAACATGACCACGGAGGCGAGGGCTCCGGCGACCGAGGAGATCAGGATGTCGCGGTTGTAGACATGGCTGAGCTCATGGCCGATGACTCCGCGCAGCTCACGCTCGTCGAGTATCCGGAGGATTCCCTCGGTGCAGCAGACTGCAGCATTGCGCGGATTGCGGCCGGTGGCGAACGCATTGGGGGCCTGGGTCGGCGAGATGTACAGCCGGGGCATGGGCTGGCGGGCGGCGGTGGAGAGCTCGCGGACCAAGCGGTAGAGCGCGGGAGCCTCGAACTCGCTCACCGGGCGGGCGCGCATGGCACGCAGCGCGAGCTTGTCGCTGTTCCAGTAGGCATACGCGTTGGTCGCGAGCGCCACGAAGAGCGCGACGATCAGCCCCGTACGGCCGAAGAAGCTGCCGATGACGAGGATGATCGCGGACAGAGCGCCGAGGAGTACGGCGGTCTTGAGCCCATTGTGCCGGCGGTGCACGGTACGCCCTCCAAGTAGTGCGGCAGGGGACCCTTTGCGTGGTGCTGCGTGGTGGTGCTCCACTGTTCAGTGGACCCTTCTGTACTGGTCAACGCCAGGCGAAGGACGCTAGTTCCCTTGTGCTCCGGGCCCTGGGCTGGGCCGTACGGGTGAGGGCTCAGAAGAGGCTGGTCGCCGCGAAGCGGAGCACCAGCTGGGGGTAGCCGGACAGCGCGACACCGGTGACGGCGGTCAGGGCGATGGCCACGGTGACCGGAGCGGGTGCGGCCAGGAGGGTGCGCCCGCGCACCGGCCGCGTGCCGCCCGCTTCGGCCTCCGCCGCTGCCGGGGCACGGAAGAGGAGCGCAGTCCACCGCAGGTAGTAATAGAGGGCGATCACGACATTGACGCCCATGACGACGGCCAGCCAGCCCAGGCCCGCGTCGACGGCCGAGGAGAAGACGGTCACCTTGGCGAAGAGACCGATGATGCCCGGCGGCAGTCCGGCCAGGCAGAGCAGGAAGAAGGCGAGGGTGAGTGCGGTGAGCGGGCGGGTGGCGTACAGGCCCCGGTAGTCGGCGATCCGGTTCAGCGGCCGGGTGCGGGCGACGAGCGCCGCCACCGCGAAGGCGCCGAGGTTCACGACGGCGTACATGAGGGCGTACGCGACAGTCGAGCCGATCTGGTCGTCGCTGGAGTAGGCGGCCGCCGCGATCGGGACCAGGATGTACCCGGCCTGAGCCACGGAGGACCAGGCCAGCAGCCGTACCGCGCTCCACGCGCGCGTGGCCGACTGCCGCAGGGCGGCGGCATTGCCCACCGTCATGGTGATCGCGGCGAGGACGGCGATCGCGGGGCCCCAGACATCGGCGTATCCGGGGAAGGCGATGACGGTCACCAGGATGAGACCGGAGAAGCCGACCGCCTTCCCGACGACGGAGAGGTAGGCGGCGATGGGCAGCGGTGCGCCCACATAGGTGTCGGGAACCCAGAAGTGGAAGGGCGCGGCGGCCGTCTTGAAGGCGAATCCGATGAGGGTCAGCGCGACGCCCGCCTTGGCGAGAGTGTCCAGCTGGTCACTGACCTTGCCCAGCTCGGCGGCGATCCGGGTGAGGTGGAGGCTGCCCGTCGTGGCGTAAACGAAGCTCACGCCGAGGAGGGTGACGGCCGTCGCGGTGACCGATGAGAGGAAGAACTTCAGCGCCGCCTCACTGGAGAGCCGGTCGCCGCGCCGCATCCCGACCAGCGCGAACGCGGGCAGCGAGGCCACTTCGAGGGCGACGACGAGAGTGGCGAGATCCCGGGACGCGGGCAGCAGCGCGGCTCCCGCGGCGGAGGAGAGCAGCAGGAACCAGAACTCGCCCGCGGGGAGCTTCTCGTCGGTGTCGTGGAGCGAGAGGAGCGCCGTGAGGAGTGCGCCGCCGAGTACCAGGAGCTGAATGGCCAGCGTGAAGTGGTCCGCGGTGTAGCTGCAGGTGTCGGCGTCGGTGGTGAGGCAGAACGTCCGGCGGTCGCCCTCGATGAGCGGTACGAGGGTGATCAGCGCGGCGACCAGGCCGGCGATCGCGCCGAAGCCCAGCAGTCGCTTGTGCTTCTTCGGCACGAAGAGATCGGCGACCAGGATCAGCAGGGCCACCACCGCGGTGATGGTCGGCGGGGCGATCGTGAGCCAGTCGACGGACTGGACGAGGTTGACGAGACCTGTGGTGTCGTCGGGGCCGAGAGTGCCGGAAGTGCCGGGTGCGTCGGATGCGGCCGGCAGGGCGGCGGCACCGGCGGCACTCGCGGCGCTCGCGGCGCTCGCGGCGCTCTCAAGGGCGGCCATGGTCACGACTTGCCTCCTGCGAGGAGCTTCTGCACGGCCGGGTCGGTGAGGCCGAGGAGGACCGCGGGCCACAGTCCGGCGAGGACGGTGAGGGCGACGAGGGGGCTCCAGGCGGCGAACTCGTACGGCTGAATGTCGGCGAACGGCTCGGCCCGCTCCTTCGGCCCCGGCACGCCCATGCAGACGCGGCGGACGACGATCAGGAGGTACGCGGCGGTGAGCAGCGTGCCGAAGCCGCCGATCACCATGAAGGTGAGGAAGGCGGGGCGGCTGAGGCCGGCCGCGGGGTCGAAGGCGCCGAACAGCGCGAGCATCTCGCCCCAGAATCCGGCGAGGCCGGGGAGCCCGAGGGAGGCGACCGCCGCGAAGGCGAGCAGGCCGCCGAGGCGGGGGGCCCGGCCGTAGAGTGCGGCGCCGGTGGCCCCGGCGAGGGTGTCGATGTCGGCGGTGCCGTAACGGTCCTTGAGTGCTCCGACCAGGAAGAAGAGCAGTCCGGTGATCAGGCCGTGGGCGATGTTGGCGAACAGTGCGCCGTTGACGCCGGTCGGGGTCATCGTCGCGATGCCGAGGAGGACGAAGCCCATGTGGCCGACGGAGGAGTAGGCGATCAGCCGCTTGAGGTCACCGCTCGCGCCCCGCTTGGCGAGGGCGAGGCAGGCGAGGGATCCGTAGATGATGCCGACGACCGCGAAGGCGGCGAGATAGGGCGCGAAGGTCCGCATTCCCTCGGGCGCGATGGGCAGAACGATCCGGACGAACCCGTACGTACCCATCTTCAGCAGGACTCCGGCCAGCAGGACGGACCCTACGGTCGGGGCGGCGGTGTGCGCGTCCGGCAGCCAGCTGTGCAGCGGCCACATCGGGGTCTTCACCGCGAGGCCGACACCGATCGCCAGAACGGCGATGACCTGCGTGGATGCGGTCAGTCCCCGGCCGTTGTCAGTGGCGAGTGCCACCATGTCGAATGTGCCGGTCTTCAGCCCGATCAGCAGCAGGCCGAGCAGCATGACGACGGAGCCGAGCAGGGTGTAGAGGATGAACTTCCAGGCGGCGTGCCTCCGGGCTTCGCCGCCCCAGCGGGCGATGAAGAAGTACATCGGGATGAGCACCATCTCGAACGCCAGGAAGAACAGCAGCAGATCGAGGACGGCGAAGGTCGCCAGCATCCCCGATTCGAGGACGAGCAGCAGGGCGACAAATGCCTTCGGGGAGGGGCCGCTCGGCATCTTGTAGTAGCTGTACAGCGCGCAGAGGAAGGTCAGCAGCGCGGTCAGGACCAGAAGGGGGAGGGAAATGCCGTCGACACCGAGGTGGATGCGCACATTGAGCGCGGGGATCCAGCTGATGTCCGTCGTGGCCTGCATCCTCGACGGGCGGTCGTGGTCGAACCCGATGAGCAGGATGATCGCGGCCGCCAGCACCGCGCCGGTGACGGTCACACCATGGCGCAGGACCGCCTGGTCGGGGCTCTTGCCGCGCAGTCCGGGCGGGGCGGGCAGCAGCGCGGCCACGGCGCCCAGGAGCGGGCCGGCGACGATGAACGCGAGAAGGAACTGCATCACGGACTCGCTGATATCGATCACGGCTCACGATCCCGCGTTGGCGTTGGAGAGGACGACGGCGGCGACGGCCAGGACGACGGAGCCCGCGAGCAGCGCGCCGAGGTAGGTCTGCACATTGCCGGTCTGGGCGCGCCGTACCAGCAGCCCCAGCCAGTTGGTGCCCGTGCCCGTGCCGCGCACATAGGTGTCGACGACCTCGCGGTCGAGGAAGCGGACGAGTTCGGCGGCGGCCTGGACGGGGCGGACGAACAGCACGTGGTAGACGGCGTCGAGGTGGAAGCCGGAGGTCGCGTGGCGGTGCAGCGGACCCAGCAGCATTCGGCCGGGGTCCGCAGGGTCGGGGGCCGCCGCGATGTCTCCGTAGGCCGGGGTGTGGGCGGCCACGGCTTCGGACTCGACCACCGAGGGTGCCGCGTCCGGGTGGGCGACGACCGCTTCGGCAGGTGTCAGCGCGGCGAGGGCGCCCGCGCGGTGGCGCAGGGAGCGCCAGGCGCCGTAGGTGAGCAGTCCGCCGGCGAGGGCGGCGCCGGTACCGAGGACGGCGGTGGTCAGGGTGGGGGCGAGGCTCTGGCCGTCGAACCAGTCGTCGAAGTAGCCGAAGGTCAGTCCGAAGCCGAGGGAGGGGATGGCGAGCAGCCACAGCACGGAGGTCATGGCCAGGGGCTCGCGGCCGTGGTCGGGGGCTTCGGCTCCGCGACCGCGGAAGGCGAGCAGCCACAGACGGGTCGCGTACGCGGCGGTGAGCAGGGCGGTCAGCAGACCGGCGACAAGCACCGTCCAGCCCGCGGCGCCGGGGGCGACGGTGGAGTCACCGAGCGCGCTGTGCTCGGCGGCGACGAGGACGGCTTCCTTGGAGAAGAAGCCCGCGAAGGGAGGGATGGCGGCGAGGGCGAACAGGGCGACGGTCATCGTCCAGTACGCGTCGGGGATACGCCGGGGCAGGCCGCTCATCCGGGACATGGCGGCCAGTGAGTTGGTGCCGGCGGCATGGATGACCACACCGGCCGCGAGGAAGAGCAGCGCCTTGAAGGCGCCGTGGGAAAGGAGGTGGAAGACGGCGGCGCCGCGGTCCCCGACCGCCAGGGCGCCCGTCATATAGCCGAGTTGGCCGATGGTCGAGTAGGCGAGGACGCGTTTGATGTCGTCCTGGGCGAGCGCGGCGAGCCCGGAGCCGACCATGGTGATCGCGGCCATCACGGCGAGGACAGTGAGGGCAGCGGCGGAGGCGGCGAAGAGCGGGAGGAGCCGGGCCACGAAGTAGACACCCGCCGCGACCATCGTCGCGGCGTGGATCAGCGCGGAGACGGGGGTGGGGCCCGCCATCGCGTCGGGCAGCCAGGTGTGGAGCGGGAACTGCGCCGACTTGCCCGCCACACCGGCGAGGAGCAGCAGCGCCACCAGGGTGGGGTGATCGATCCCGCCCGCCGCGACGGCATCGAGGATTCCGGTGATCCGGAAGGTGCCGGCGTCGGTGGCGAGAGCGAACAGACCGATCAGAAAGGGGACATCGCCGAGCTTGGTGACGAGGAACGCCTTGAGGGAGGCGGCGCGCGCCTCGGGCGTCTCCCAGTAGTGGCCGACGAGGAAGTACGAGCAGATGCCCATGATCTCCCAGCCGACCAGGAGCACCATCAGGTCACCGGAGTAGACGACGAGCAGCATCGCGGCGGTGAAGAGGGAGACGAGAGCCGCATAGGAGGGGTAGCGGGGGTCGTCGCGCAGATAGGCCGTCGAGTAGATCTGCACGCAGGAGGCGACGACGGCGACCAGGACGGCGACCAGGACGGCGAAGCCGTCGAGGTACAGGGCGAGGTCGATGGGGACCGACCCGGTCGGGGTGAGCTGGGTGGCGGCGTCGATCGGCTTCCCACCGCCCTGCCGCACGGCGACCACGACCGCGAGCGCGGCCGAGGCCAGGGCGGGCAGGACGGCCAGCGGCCGTACGAAACCGGGCGCGATCCGGCCGAGGAGCAGTCCGGCCGCCGCGCCCAGAAAGGGAAGGAGAGGGACGAGGACGGCGAGGGTCGTGGTGGTCACGGGGTGGCCTCAGCCTTCTGCGCCGGGGCGGTTCCGTCGGGAATGGCGGTCGCGTCGGGGGCGTCGGGGGTGCTGTCGTGGCCCTCGGCGGTGTCACGGAGCCGGTCGATGTCCGACGTGCCGCGATTGCGGTAGACCATCAGGACGATGGAGAGACCGATGCCGATCTCGGCCGCCGCGATGGCGATGGTGAAGAGGGTGAGTGCCTGGCCCGAGTGGAGGGTGTCGCGCAGCCAGACGTCGAAGGCGACGAGGTTGAGGTTGACGGCGTTGAGCATCAGCTCGACGGACATCAGGACCAGGATCGCGTTGCGGCGGGCGAGGACGCCGTACAGGCCGACGCAGAAGAGGAGGACGGAGAGTACGGCGGGATAGGCGAGGTGCATCAGCTCTCCCCCTCGGGGTCCGGCTGGGAGTCCGTGCCGGTGGCGGCGGCGCGCTTGCGGGAGAGCACGATCGCGCCCACGAGGGCGGACAGCAGCAGTACGGAGAGGGCCTCGAAGGGCAGCACCCAGTGCCGGAACAGGATCTCGCCGGACACCTTGGTGGAGCCCTGGGCCGGTCCGTCCAGGTCGATCCAGGTGGTACGGAACGCGTCCACGACCACCCAGACCAGGGCCGCGGCGGCGCTGGCGGCCACGGTCAGGGCGACCCGGCGATTGCCGGAGTCGGCGTCCGGTGAGCGCCCGATGGGCGCCTTGGTGAGCATCAGCCCGAAGAGAAGGAGGACGACCACGGAACCGACGTAGATCAGGACCTGCACCCAGGCGATGAACTCCGCCGTCAGGAGCAGATATTCGACGGCGAGGCCGCCGAGCGCCACCACCAGCCAGAGGGCGGCGTGCACCAGTTGCCTGGTGGTGACCGTCATGACGGCCGCGCCGAGGGTGGCGAGTCCGACGAGGAGGAAGGCGATCTCGACGCCGGTCGGCGAGAGGAAGCCCTGGGTTTCGGCGGTGATCATCATGCCGGGCCTTCCTCACCCGTGGGCGGGGTGCCTGGGCGGCGGCGGGGGGTTTCCGGGCCCTCCGGGCCCGGGGTGCCGGCGCCGGGGGG